>CANQKJ010000107.1 GCA_947624465.1 uncultured Oscillospiraceae bacterium | reverse complement strand
CCCATGGCGCACAGGCCGAAGCAGCCGGTCTTGACCACCCGGACCTCCTGTTCCATGCCGGCGCGCAGCAGCTCCTCCTCAAAGGCGGTGATGAGCTTGGGGCTGTCGGAGGAGGTGCAGCCGGTGCCGGTACAGACCATGATGTGACTGCGGATATGGTTCATATCGGATTCCTCCTTCTGTTTATTCGGCGGCGCCGATGGTGTAATCGGTGACCACGTTGTGGTTCACCAGGTGCTGCTCCACGATGGCGGGGACCATGTCGGGGCGGAGCTTCACATAGGTGACCTTCTCCTCGCCGGGGACGAACACCTCGGCCACCGGCTCCAGCCGGCACACGCCGATGCACCCGGTCTGAGACACGGACACATTGGTCAGGCCACGGCGCTCCACCTCGTCCAGGAACGCGGTCATGACGGGGCGGGCGCCGGCGGCGATGCCGCAGGTGGCCATGCCCACCACCACGCGGATGGTGTTCTCGTCGTTGTCGCGGACCTCCATCTGGCGCTTCATTTTTTCACGGATGGCTTTCAGTTCTTCCAAACTTTTCATGATATCTCTCCTTTGATCATGGCGGCGGGGTCGACGGACACGGCCGCCTGTTCTTCCTGCTCGGTCAGATAGTCCTGGATCCAGGCGAAGACCTCCGGCTCGGCCAGGGAGACGTCCTCTCCCAGGACCTCCCGCAGTTCCGCGGTGGAGAGCTCCGCCGTCCCGTTGGGGGTGGCGTGCTGATAGGTGAACTCGATGTCCGGGCTGCCCTGGATGAGCAGGGCGATGGTGCCGGGCAGATCGCCCAGGGGCGGACAGTCCAGGTG
Organism: uncultured Oscillospiraceae bacterium; assembly: GCA_947624465.1. Lineage (GTDB taxonomy): Bacteria > Bacillota > Clostridia > Oscillospirales > Oscillospiraceae > Enterenecus. The sequence goes on along the minus strand of CANQKJ010000107.1, from coordinate 6,610 downwards.
CCGCCGCTGGAACCGGGCGGTGACGGTGGTGCCCGCTCCCACGGTGCTTTGGATGTCCAGGGAGCCGCCGGTCTGCTCCGCCGTCAGCCGGTAGAGGGGCAGGCCCAAGCCCACCTTGCGGGTGGTGCGGGTGGTGGTGAAAGGGTCGGTGACCCGGGCCAGGAACTCCGGGTCCATGCCCCGCCCGTCGTCCCGGATGGAGACGGTCAGCCAGCCCTCGTCATCCTCCGTCAGGCTGATGTCCACATGGCCGGCCCCGGCGGTCACCGAGTTCTTGGCCACGTCCAACAGGTGGAGGGACAGCTCTTTCATGCCTGCGCCAGGTACTTGTCCAGGATGGGACCCACCTGGTCGGGGGTCAGGCGGCCGTACACGTCGTCATTGATCATCATGACGGGGGCCAGGCCGCAGGCGCCGATGCACCGGCAGGCGTCCAGGGAGAACACCCCGTCGGGGGTGATGCCGCCGGGGGCGATGTTCAGCTTTTTCTCCACCGCGTCCAGCACGCCGGCGGCGCCCTTCACGTAGCAGGCGGTGCCCAGACACACGGAGATCTGATACTTGCCCTTGGGGTTCAGGGAGAAGAACGAGTAGAAGCTGGCTACGCCGTATACCTCGGACAGCGGGATGTCCAGCCCTTCGGCCACCATGATCTGGACCTCCTCGGGCAGGTAGCCGAAGATCTCCTGGGCGGCCTGGAGCACCGGCATGGTGGCGCCGGGCTGCCCTTTGTGGTCCGCGATCACCTGGCGCAGGCGCTCCTCCTGCTCCGGGGTGCCCTTGTAGGGGACGGCGGTCTTACAGTTGGGCATATGGTTTCCTCCTTTTTCTCAAAGTGCGGGTTCATTCCCGCGCATTACGGATAAAGTGTGCGCTTGGCGCGAAAGACATTGTATCATGGAGCCGGGGGTTTGTGCAAGGTAACTCGCGCGAAAGATACCGGCAAAATCGACAAAAACTTCACAATTTCCAGTCCGGGAGCGGCCGGCAGCCGTTTTTCAGCCAGGCCAGCGCCGCCTGAGGGGTGCGCTCGGGCAGCTCCATGTACTGGTGGGCGTCGGGGATCTGATCCAGATAGTGGGCGTCGCAGGCGGCGATATGGGGCACGTCCCGCAGGTCGGCCCGGTCGAACAGGCCGGGGGGGCAGTTTTTGGAGACCTCCGCCAGGGCAAAGCCCATGTCCGGGTCCCAGAGGCCCAGGTTGGCCAGCAGGGAGAAGGAGGGCCGGTCGATGTGGGCGGGGTAGGCCAGCCCGCCGCAGGAGGCGGCCAGCGCCGCCGCCTCGTAGGCGCTGACGGTGGTGGCCCCGGCGTAGAACAGGTCCTCCTCCCCCAGTGCGTTGTCGTCCTCGTCCATCAGGATCTGAGGGCCGTAGATGTCCCGCTTGTTTTTGATGGGGGGCAGGCGGTCCCGCACCAGGGCGCCGAATTCCTCCGCCTCCCGAAGGCCGGGGAACAGGCAGACGATGTGGGCCTCCTCCGCGGAGGTCAGCTCCATGCCGGGGAGGGCCACCAGTCCGTACCGCTCCGCCGCCCGGAGGAAGGCCCCGCAGTTGCCCACGGCGTTGTGGTCGGTGAGGGCCACGATATCCAGCCCCGCCAGGGCGCACATCCCGGCCAGGTTATTGGGAGTGTTGTCCTCGCTGCCGCAGGGGGAGAGGCAGCTGTGCATATGCAGATCGAAGGAGAACTCTGGCACCGTGTCACCCCCTTGCGGACATATGGACTGCGGGAAATATCAGCCGATGAGGGCGTGGAGCCTCCCGGCGCAGGCGTAGGTGGGCAGGTCTGTGCCCAGCAGGTTGACCCCCTGGCTCCGGGCCTTCTCCAGCAGGGCCGGGTCGGGCTGGACCCCCTCGGTGAGGATGACGCAGGCCACGTCGGCCAGGGCGGCCACGGCGGCCACGTTCATGTTGCTCATGATGGTGAGCCACGCGCCCCCGGCCACCGCCCGGCCCATGACCCAGCTCAGCAGGTCGCCGCAGTAGCCGCCGGCGGCCTCCCGGTCGGGGTCGTCCAGCGCGAACACCGTCAGGCGCAGCTCATCGGCCAGTTGTCGGACCGTCATGGCTCCCCCTCCTCTTCTTTGGCCGCGGGCTCCGCCTTCCGCCGCCGGAAGGGGGCGGGCAGGTAGTCGTCCGCGTCGGTATTGCCGGCCATATGCTGCATCCGCGCCCGGACCTTGAAGATGCAGTCGTCCACGCTGGCCCTGCCCATGACCACGTCCTCGGCGAAGGCCCGGCAGGAGGGGGCCCCGCAGGAGCCGCACCGCAGGCCGGGCAGCCGCTCCTCCAGCTGCTGGATGGCCAGCAGCTTCTCCATGGCCTTCCGGCGGTTGGGGTCCAGCTGGAAGGTGGGCAGGAACTCCGGCTTCTCGGTGGACCGGAGGATGGCGGTGACCTCCTCCCTGGCCCGGGCGGCGGGGGGCGCGGAGGGGGGCAGATTGCCCATCAGGTCCTTCAGCCGCATCTTGGCGGTATAGGGGTTCTCCACGTTGAGGCAGCCCCCCAGGCAGCCCTTGGTGCAGGCCCGCAGCTCGATGAAATCGGCTTCGGGCATACGGCCGTCCTCGATCTCCTCCAGCATCCTGATCACGTTGGTGATGCCGTCCACCGCGATGTAGCGCTTGTCCCGGCGGGACAGGGCCTCGCCGCCGGAGAAGGCCCAGCCGGCCCCCGTCCGCCCTCCGGCCAGGGGGAGCAGGTCCTTATGGCCCAGCTGGCGCATGGGCTCCAGCAGTTCCAGGTACACGTCCCGGATGGCGAGGGCGCCGTCCAACACGGGCTTTTTCAGCCCGTTGGGGGCGGAGACGGCGGTGACCTGGGAGGAGCAGGGCACGATGGAGAACACGCCGATGTCCTCCGGCGGCACGCCGGCCTCCTCCGCCCGGCGCCGGGCCAGGATGGCGGCCAGCTCCACCGGGGTGATCACCGGGGCCAGATGGCCCAGCAGGTCGGGGAAGCGGATGCAGATCAGCCGCACCACCGCGGGGCAGGCAGGGGAGATCTCCGGCTTCAGGGTGGCGTGGTCCTGCTCCCAGGCGTCCATGGCGTCGGCCAGCAGCTCGGCGGAGGCGGCGGACTCGTACACGTCGTCGAAGCCGATGGCCAGCAGGCCGTTCAGGACGATGTTCACGTCGTTCAGGTTGTGGAACTGGGCGTACAGGGCCGGATCGGGCACGGCGATGGTGTACGGGAAGCGCTCCAGGGCCTCCCGCGCATCGGACCGCAGGGAGCGGACCGCCTGGTGGGGGCAGACCTGGATGCAGGTGCCGCAGTCGATACAGCGGTTGGGCAGGATGGTGGCCTTGCCGTTTCTCACGCGGATGGCCTCGGTGGGGCAGTTCTTGATGCAGGTGGTGCAGCCCCGGCATTTTTTCAATGTCAGTGCCACGGAATGGCGCACGCGGGACACCTCCTCAAATGCGTGACTTCGCGGGAACTCAGGACGGGATCTTCACCACCATGGTGACGGTGGTGCCCACCCCCACGATGGATTTGATGTTCATCTCGTCGCTGTACTTTTTCATGTTGGGCAGACCCATGCCGGCGCCAAAGCCCAGATCCCGCACCGAGTCGGCGGCGGTGGACCAGCCGGCCTGCATGGCCTTGTCGATATCGGGGATGCCGGGGCCGAAATCGGTGAGGGTGATGGTGATGTCGTCCAGCCCCACGTCCACCATGGCCAGGCCGCCGTTGGCGTGGATGACCATGTTGATCTCCCCCTCGTACATGCACACCGACACCCGGCGGATGGTCCCCGGGTCGATGCCCAGCTTGCGCAGCGTCTGCTTGACGCCGGAGGACGCCTCCCCCGCCCGGGTCAGGTCGCCCCCCTCCACCTGGTAGGACAGGTGGATCTTATCGTCTCCGTTCATTCGTGCAGCCCCGCGGAGTAGAGCAGGCCACAGGCCTGATACATCCGCATATCGGTGGCCAGGACCGCCAGGCCCCGGTCCAGCGCCAGCTGGAGGATGGAGTCGTCAGGCCGCTTGCCCCGCACGAAGATGACGCAGCACATATCCATCATCTCGGCGGTGCGGATGACCTGGGGACTCACCAGACCGGTGAGCAACAGAGACTGGTTGTGGACGTAGGCCAGCACGTCGCTCATCAGGTCGCTGCCGCAGGCGGAGTGGACCTCCGCGTCCAGCAGGTCCTCGCCGGTGAGCACTTCGGCGTTCAGAACGTCGCGGACTTCGCTTAAGTTCATGTAAGATTCCCCCATTTACCTTATGTGATGATTTTACAAGTCACATCATAGCACAACATCACTAAAAAGCCAATAGAAAACGGAAGATTTTTTGGGAATTTTTTGGCCTCGGCAGACAAAAAAGGCGCGCCGCGTTACGCGGCGCGCCTCAAAGCGGAAGCTGTCAGCGCAGGGTGAAGTCCAGGTACACCGGGTTGTGGTCGCTCCAGGCGAAGCCGGTGTCGGCCACGGCGGCGGCCGCCGTCTCCACGTTGGCGGAGACAATGAAGCCGTCCACGGTGACGCAGAAGTCGTCCTCCCCGTAGGGCCGGTCGGCGTTGCGGCAGGAGGGGACGGGGGCGGCCTCGTCATAGGGGGCGATGATGCGGAACCCCTCCGGGACGATGGACGCCGGGATGGGCTGCGCCCAGGTGTACTCCGGCCCGGTGACCCCGAAGGAGGCCCCGCCGTCCCCCACCAGGTCCTTGTTGAAGTCCCCGGCGGCGATGGTCCAGTTGCCGGCGTCGTGTTCCGCCTTCATGTCGGCGAAGAGCATCTCCAGCTGTTGGTTGGCGATGGTCCCGTCGCTGGTGTAGGCGGACAGGTGGAAGTTGTAGATCACCAGCTCCCGGCCGTCCGCCGCGGGGACGCGCTGGACGGAATAGCACCGGTCCAGGTCCAGCAGCTTCATGAAGCCGCCCTCGATGGGAAGGCTCCGGCGCAGGGCGGAGGCGACGGGAAATTTGGAAAAGACGGCGATCCCGGCCTTGTTGGCCCCGTGGGGCTCGGTCAGCGGCCAGAAGAGGTAGGGGCTGTCGTAGTTCTGGGCGAAGGTGCCGCAGGCGAAGGCCCCGCCCAGCCGCTCCCGGATGAGGGCCAGCTCGTCGATGTGATGGCTGCGGGTGCCGTCGGTATCGATCTCCTGGATCAGGAGGAAATCGGGGTCCAGGGCGGTCACGGCTTCCACGGCGCCGGTCAGGTTCTCCCGCACCGCCTCCGGCGAGCGGGCCCGGCTCTCCCTGCCGCCGTCCATAAAGAAGCTGTAATCGGCGCTGTACGCCCCGAAGCCCACGTTGTAGGAGACCACCCGCCAGGTCTCCCCGACGGCGGCGGCGCCGGCGGCGGCGCCCAGAGTGTCCACGGTCAGGGGGAGATCGTCGTCCAGCCGATACCAGGCGAGGAACACATAGGCCACGTAGCCCCCGACGGCCAGGACGACGGCCAGGACGACGCACAGAACGGCGATCAGAACCTTTTTCATAAGTACGCTCCTCTCTTCACGGGGCGGCCGGCGCGGCGTCCAGCAGGCCGTACCGCTCCTTTAAGGTCAGTATCCTAAGTACGCTCTCGTCCAGCCGCTCCATGGAGAGGGTCCCGTCCTCCACGGCGCGCTTGACCGCCGAAAAGGCCTCGGGCAGGTCCTCCGGCATGAGCAGGAGGTCCGCTCCCGCCCGGAGCGCCAGCACAGCCGCCTCCCCGGCGGACCAGTTCTGGGTGACGGCCTTCATGCTCAGCGAGTCGGTGACGACCACGCCGTCGTACCCCAGCTCTCCCCGGAGCCTGTCCGTCAGCAGCTGGGGGGAGAGGGAGGCGGGCAGGCCGTCGTCCGTCACATTGGGCAGGGTGATGTGGGAGACCATGACCAGGTCTGTCCTGTCCAGGGCGTCCGCGAAGGGGATCAGCTCGCAGTCCAGCAGCTCTTCCCAGGTCTTGGCCAGGGACACGGCGCCGGTGTGGGTGTCGCCGGCGGTGTCCCCATGGCCGGGAAAGTGCTTGACGCAGCCCATCACCCCGGCGGCGTGGAGGCCGTCCAGGGCGGCGGGGACCATCTCCGCGGCCAGGGCGGGGTCGCCGCTGAAGGCCCGATCGCCGATGACCGGGTTTTGGGGATTGGTGTTCACGTCCGCCACCGGGGCGAAGTCCAGGTTGAAGCCGTACTCCGCCAGGTAGCTGCCGATGGTAAAGCAGGCGTCATAGGCCCTTTGGGGGTCGCCGGAGGCGCCCACCTCCCCCATGGGACCCACGTTGGGCACGCCGAAGCCGCCGGCGTTAGCCAGCCTCGCCACCCGGCCGCCCTCCTCGTCCACCGCCAGGAGGGGAGGGGTGGGAAAGGCGTCCCGCAGACCGGCCAGCAGGGCGCGGAGCTGGTCGGGGGAGGAGAGGTTTTCCCCGAAGATGATCGCCCCGCCTACCGGGTACTGTTCAAGGGCCGCCCGCATCCGGTCGGTGAGGACGGTGTGGCTGAAGGCCCCCTCGATGGGCACGGCGCGGAGATTGATCAGCTCGATGAGGAACAGCTGGCCGATCTTCTCGTCCAGGGTCATCTCCGCCAGGCGCCGCTCCGCCAGGGAAGGCTCGGGCGTGGGTTCCGGCGTGGGCTCCGGGGTAGGTGTCGGTGTGGAAGTCGGCGTAGGTGCGGG
>CANQKJ010000106.1 GCA_947624465.1 uncultured Oscillospiraceae bacterium | reverse complement strand
GGGGTGACCTGCGCCGCCATGGCCCTTGCGCTGGTGGAGGGCCTCGTCCCCGCCGGGGCGGTGAAGAAGGTGTGCCGCCTGGCGGGGGGACTGGTCCTGCTGCTGGCGGCGGTAAGCCCCCTGGTCAGCCTGGACGAGGGGGCCGTCGGGGACGCGCTGGCCGCCTACCGGGCGGAGCTGGGTTCTTATCAGGAGGCTCTGGCGGAGCAGAGCGAAGCGCGATACAAAACCATCATAGCCGAGCGGACAGCCGCATATATTGTGGACAAGGCGGCGGAGATGGGCATCTCCTGCCGGGCGGAGGTGACCATCGGCTATGATGAGAACGAACTGCCGTGCCCCTGGGAGATCACCGCCCGGGGCGCGTGGACACCGGGGCAGCGGGAGGCCCTCAGCCGGATGCTGGCGGAGGACCTGGGCGTACCGGCCGAACGGCAGCATTTCGAGGAGCGTTTACCATGAGGGAGATCAAATGGCCGGACACGGCCAAGCTCAAGGGGTTTCTGAGCCGGTACAAATATGTCCTTCTCGTGGCCGCCGCGGGGGCGCTGCTCCTGCTGTGGCCGTCGGGAGGAGAACAGCCTGAGCGGACCGGGACGACAGAGGCCGGCCCCGCCGCCGGCCAGATCGAGTTCGACCTGGAGGCGCTGGAGGAGAAGCTGTCCAACCTCCTCTCACAAGTGGAGGGGGCGGGCCAGGTGACGGTGGCCCTCACCCTGAAAAGCGGCATGGAGCGGGTGCTGGCCTCCGACCGGGAGACCACCGCGGACCAGGGCGGGCGAAGCTCCTGGACCACCGAGACGGTCATCCTGGACGGGGCGGACGGAGAGGAGACGGTGCTCGTCGCCCAGAATTACCCCACCTTCCAGGGGGCGGTGGTGGTGTGCCAGGGCGGGGACGATCCCCAGGTGCGGCTGCTGCTGACCCAGGCGGTGTCCGCCCTCACCGGGCTCGGGAGCGACCGGATCACCGTATGCAGGGGGGAGGCCCCCCGGCAATCAAATCAATGACGGAGGGAAACAGAATGAGTGTTTGGAAACGAAACGCGGTGGTGGTGGCCATCGTCCTGTTCGTGGGGGCGGCGGTGTATCTGAACTGGTCCTATACCCATCAGCAGACGGCGGACGATCCCGCCGCCAGCGAGACCGGCAAGGTGCTGGGCCAGGCGGGCCTGGTCAGCGGCGTGGACGCCAGCGCGGACCCGAGCGCAAAGCCCAGCGCCGTCCCCGGCGGCGCGCCCGCCAGCCCCGCCCCGTCCGCCGGGACGGGGGAGGGGGAGAAGACCGGGACCACCGGTTACTTCGCCGCCGCGAGGCTCAACCGGCAACAGGCCAGGGACAGCGCCCTGCAGCTCCTCCAGCAGGCGGCCGCCGATGAGAACGCCGCCCAGGAGGTCATCGATGACGCCAACACCTCCATCCAGGCCATGGCCACCTTCACCATGTCGGAGGCCAACGTGGAGAACATGGTCACCGCCAAGGGCTACGGGGACTGCGTCTGCTTCCTCAACGCGGACAGCGCCAGCGTGGTGGTGTCCGCCACCGACGACGGGCTGACCGAGGCAGACATCGCCAAGATCCTGGAGATCGTCAAGCAGGAGACGGGCCTGTCCGCCGAAACCATCCACATCATTGAGACGGAGCCCTGAGAAAAAGGGTTGTAATTTGCCGCTGCCGGTGATATAATAGCTTCAATTCCCAAACAAGAGAAGGAGCGTGAGGCGATATGGCCGACAACAAGGAATACATCTCCCACGGGGAAGATCTGGGCAGTATCAGCATCTCTGAGGAGGTCCTGGCCGTCATCGCCGGGGCGGCGGCGCTGGATGTGGAGGGCGTCGGCGCGCTGGGCTCCACCCTGACCGGGGACGCGGCCGCCGTGGTGAACAACCGCAAGAGTCTGGCCAAGGGCATCCGCCTGGCCGTGGAGGGCGAGAACGTGGCCATCGACGTGACCATCCTGGTGCGGTACGGCTACGGCGTCACCGACGTGGCTAAGGCGGTGCAGGAAAGCGTGTTCAGCGCGGTGGAGAGCACCAGCGGTCTCAAGGTGACCGCCGTCAACGTGACGGTGAGCGGCGTCACCTTCCAAAAGTAAACTGTACGCGCCGGAGCCGGGCAGACGCCCGGCTCTGTTTTTTTGCCCGACAGGAAATTTGATGGGCGGGGCCGCAAAAAAGGGGTTTTCTTTTTCCCGCCTGGAGTGTATAATAGATTGGATATACAAAATGGGTGGTTGTGCCCATGAATGGGGCCGGCCCTGCGCCGGGAAAGGAAGAGACATATGAACAGGACCACAGCCCGTGAGATCGCCATGCATCTGGTGTTTGAGATGACCTTCGCCGGCGCTCCCGCCGGGGAGCTGCTGGGGCGGGAGCTGGACCGGGAGAGCTTTGCCCTCCGGGCGGAGACAGAGCCCCTGTACGGGGAGTTCCCCGACAATGGCTCGCTGGAGTACATCACCCGCGTGGTCACCGGGGTAGAGGAACACGGAGCGGAGCTGGAGGAGGCCATCAGCCGGTACGCCCGGGGCTGGCGTCTGAAGCGCATCGACCGGGTGGCCGCCGCCATCCTGCGGGTGTGTCTGTACGAGATCCTCTATCTGCCCGACGTGCCCGACAGCGCCGCCATCAACGAGGCGGTGGAGATCGCCAAGGGCTATGTGGATGACGATGTGGTGAAATTCATCAACGGCATCCTGGGTTCCTTCGTCCGGGACAGGACCCCGGCCCCGGAGGATGAGGGCTGATATGGGCGGGGTGTGCCTGGGCCTGGACACCAGCAACTATACCACCTCCGCCGCCGTGTTCGACGGAGTGACGGGAGAGAACCGGGGGAGGCTGCTCACCGTGCCCGAGGGGGCCCTGGGCCTCCGCCAGAGCGACGCCCTGTTCCAGCACGTAAAGCGCCTCCACCTGATGGTGGAGCGGCTCCGCGCCGACGGGCTGCTGGGCGCGATCTCCGCCGTGGGGGCATCTACGCGGCCCCGGGAGGTGGAGGGGTCCTATATGCCCTGCTTCCTGGTGGGGGAGGGCCAGGGCCGGTCCCTGGCCGCCGCCCTGGGGGTGCCCTTCTATCCCTGTTCCCACCAGCAGGGCCACATCGCCGCCGCGGCCTGGTCGGCGGACCGGGAGGAGCTGCTGGACAGGCCCCACCTGGCCTGGCACCTGTCCGGCGGCACCACCGAACTGCTGCGCGTTGAGCCTGAGGGCTACACCGTCCGCGCCGAGATCGTGGGCGGCACCAGCGACATCTCCGCCGGCCAGCTCATCGACCGGACCGGGGTGCTGCTGGGCCTGCCCTTCCCGGCGGGGAAGGCGCTGGACGAGCTGTACCCCCAGGCGGACGGGCCGGTCATGCCCTATCGGGTGAAGCTGAACGGGCTGACCTTCTCCCTGTCCGGCATGGAGAATCAGGTGAAGCAGCGCGTGGAGCGGGGGGACAGCCCCGCCGATATCGCGAAATTCACCCTGGACACGGTGATCGGCGTGGTCCTCCGGGCCACGGAGGAGGCTATGAGGCAGTATCCCGGTCTGCCGGTGCTGTGCTCCGGCGGGGTGGCCTCCAACCGGCAGATGAGGGCCGCCCTGGAGCGGGCCTGCGGCGCGGTGTTTGCCCAGCCCCGATATTCCACCGACAACGCCCTGGGGGTGGCTATCCTGGCCCACCGGGCCCTGGAGAGAGGAGTTAAGCCATGGGCCTGAATCTTTCCAATCTGCCCACCTATACCGTCACCCAGGTGAACGAGTACGTGAAGGAGCTTATGGACGAGGACCTGCTGCTCCAGAGCATCCTGGTCCGGGGGGAGATCTCCAACTACAAGCGCTATCCGTCAGGACACCACTACTTTTCCCTGAAGGACGAGACCGGCGTTCTGCGCTGCGTCATGTTCCGGGGGGAGGCGGCGCGCCTCCGGTTCCGACCGGAGAACGGCCTGCGGGTGGTGGCCTTCGGGCACGTGTCCGTGTTCCCCAGGGACGGGGCCTATCAGCTCTACTGCGCCGACCTGCTGCCCGATGGCCGGGGGGCCCTGGACGAGGCCTTTGAGCGGCTCCGGGCCAGGCTGGAGGCGGAGGGCCTGTTCGACGAGGAACACAAGACGCCCCTGCCGGAGTACCCCCATAAGATCGCCCTGGTGACCTCTCCCGCGGGGGCGGCGGTGCGGGACATGATACGCATCCTTGGCGTCCGCTGGCCGCTGGCGGAGGTGCTGGTGGTCCCCGTACGGGTCCAGGGGGAGGAGGCCGCCGGCGAGATCGCCGCCGCCATCCACGCCCTCAACAACCGGGCGGACATCGACCTTATCATCACAGGCCGGGGCGGCGGCTCCATGGAGGAGCTGTGGGCCTTTAACGAGGAGGAGGTCGCCCGTGCCATCTATGTGTCCAATCTTCCGGTGATCTCCGCCGTGGGCCACGAGCCCGACGTGACCATCGCCGACTATGTGGCCGACCTGCGGGCGGCCACCCCCTCCAACGCCGCCGAGCTGGCGGTGCCCGACCGTACGGAGCAGGGGGAGCGGCTGGCCGAACTGAACTACCGGCTGATCATGTCCATCCGGGGCAGATTGGAGGACGGCCGCCGGACGCTGGACCGGCTGAAGGGCAGCCGGGTCCTGCGGAGCGTGACCGCCCCCATCCAGGAGCGGCGGATGCTGTGCGACAGCCTGCGCCGCCGGCTGGAGGCCGCCTTTGGCGGACAGATGAAGGACCGGCGGGCCGCCCTGGGCAGGGCCGCCGCGGGTCTGGACGCGCTCAGTCCCATGAAGGTGCTGTCACGGGGCTACGCCATCGCCGGTCAGGGGAGCGCGGTGGTGTCCTCCATCGGGCAGGTCGAAAAAGGGGACAGGCTGGACGTGGCCGTCTCCGACGGCGTCATTCAGTGTGAAGTCAAGGACAAGGAGGAGAGGTCATGGCGGTGAAAAAGCAGACTTTTGAGCAGGCCATGGGCCGCCTGGAGGAGATCGTCTCCCAACTGGAACAGGGGGACTGCGGCCTGGACCAGTCCCTGAAGCTGTTTGAGGAGGGGGCCAGGCTGGCCGCCCAGTGCGAGGAGCAGCTGGACAAGGCGGAGCAGAAGGTGAATCTCCTGCTGGAGAACGGCCAGGAGGTCCCCTTTGCGGCGGGGGAGGACTGACCATGAACTTTCAGAAGGAGTACGACGCCCTCCGGGAAAAGGTGGAGGGCGCGCTGTCCCAATACTTTGGGGAGGACAAGCGGGGCTTCCGGTTCGACGGACTCATGGAGGCCATGGATTACAGCCTGATGGCCGGCGGCAAGCGCATCAGGCCGGTGCTGGTGCTGGAGTTCTGCCGGGCCTGCGGCGGCGATGTGGACGCCGCCCTGCCGGTGGCCTGCGGGATCGAGATGCTCCACACCTACTCCCTCATCCACGACGATCTGCCCTGCATGGACGACGACGACCTCCGCCGGGGGAGGCCTACCAATCACAAGGTCTTCGGCGAGTGTACCGCCGTTCTGGCGGGGGACGCACTGCAGGCGGAGGCGTTTGGGGCCATCCTGCGCGCCGGCCTTCCGGCGGAGCGGAAGGCCGCCTGTGCGGAGGCCCTGGCCGACGCCGCCGGGGTGGACGGCATCTGCGGCGGCCAGTACATGGACATGGACAGCGAGAAGCGTGTCATGTCCGAGGACGAAATCACCGAACTCCAGAGCCGCAAAACGGGCAGTCTGCTCACCGCCGCCTGCCGGCTGGGGGTGCTGGCCGCCGGGGGCACCGAGGAGCAGGAGGATGCCGCCATACGGTACGGCGCTTTCTTGGGGGCCGCCTTCCAGATCCGGGACGATATGCTGGACGAGCTGTCCACCGAGGCGGAACTGGGCAAGCCCATCGGCTCGGACCGGGCGGAGGGCAAGACCACCTTTATGACCCTGTACGGGGCGGAGAAGTGCGCTAAAATGGTGGAGCGCCTCACAGAAGGAGCAAAGGCGGCGGCGGAAGAACTGCCAGACGGGGGATTCCTGCGCGAACTGGCGGACCGTCTGGCCGGCAGGAACCGCTGAGCGATTTTGAAACCGGGAAGGAGTGACCGAGCGTGATCGTCAGTCCCATCCTCATCATGGGCGTCTGCGCGTGGGCGGCGGCCCAGGTCCTGAAATTTATCATCTCCATCGTCGCGTTCCGAAAAGTGGACATCAAATATCTCTACACCGGCGGCGGGATGCCAAGCTCCCACTCGGCCCTGGTATGCGCCTGTTCCACGGGGACGGCCTTTGCCGCGGGGCTGGACTCGCCCCTGTTCGCCATCGTGGTGCTGTTCTCCTTCATCGTCATGTATGACGCCGCCAACGTCCGCCGGGAGACGGGCAAGCAGTCCAAAATCCTGAACTATATCATGAAGGACTGGGCCAACGTCCCCCCGGAGGTCATGGACAGAGAGCTGAAGGAGCTGCTGGGCCATACCCCGCTTCAGGTGCTGGTGGGGGCCGCCCTCGGGGTGGCCGTGGGCCTGATCGGCGGGTTCCTCGCCTACGGATCCTGAGTCCGCCGCCCTGCCGGCGTGGAACGCTTGCGAATACAGGTCCTTACAAAAGAGAGGAGGGCGGCCATGTACCCGGAGCATCTGGATCAGATCACCGACGCCCAGGCGAAGCTGCTGTGCGACCAACTGCGGGAGGATATCATCAGCAGCGTCGCCAGGACCGGCGGCCATCTGGCCTCCAGCCTAGGGGCGGTGGAGATCACCGTGGCCATCCACCGGGTCTTTGACCTGGATAACGACCGGCTGGTGTTCGATGTGGGACACCAGTGTTACGCCCATAAATTTCTTACCGGACGGGGGAAGGAGATGGCCTCCCTGCGGAAGCTGGGAGGGCTGTCCGGCTTCCCCAAGCCCCGAGAGCATCGGGCGGACGCCTTTATCGCCGGACACGCCTCCAACTCCGTGTCGGTGGCGCTGGGGATGGCGAGGGCACGCACCCAGAACCGGGAGGATTACAGCGTCCTCGCCCTGATGGGAGACGGCGCCATGACCGGCGGCCTGGCCTATGAGGGCCTGTCCGACGCGGGGCAGAGCGGGGAGCGGATCATCGTCATCCTCAACGACAACGGTATGTCCATCACCAAGAACGTGGGCGGGGTGGCCAGCCACCTGGCGAAACAGCGGCTGAAACCGCAGTATCTGCGCTTCAAAAAATTCTACCGCCGCGTCACCGGAGGGAACCCGGTGGGACGGGCGGTGTACCGCTTTACCCACAAGGTGAAGCAAGCCATCAAAAGCGCTGTGCTCCACTGCAGTATGTTCGAGGACATGGGCTTCACATATCTGGGGCCGGTGGACGGCCACGACGTGGCCTATCTCACCCGGCTGCTGAAATACGCCAAGGAGCTGAACGGCCCTGTTCTGCTCCACATAAAGACTGTAAAGGGAAAAGGGTATACACCGGCGGAGAAGGAGCCAGACCGTTTTCACGGGGTAAC
>CANQKJ010000105.1 GCA_947624465.1 uncultured Oscillospiraceae bacterium | reverse complement strand
CCAGGGCTCGGGGATGCAGATCATCACCGCCAGGGGCAGCTCCATACCGCTCATGACCAGAAATTCCAGGGTGTTGTCCAGCATGGCGGAGTCGGACCCGCTCTCGTCGATGACGGGGAACACCTTGTCGATGTCGTCCGCCCAGACGGGGCTGTGCATGGTCTCCTCCCGGGCCAGCATCCGGTCGGCGTTGCCCCGGATGGTGTTGATCTCCCCGTTGTGGAGGATGAACCGGTTGGGGTGGGCCCGCTCCCAGGAGGGATTGGTGTTGGTGGAGAACCGGGAGTGGACCAGGGCGATGGCGCTCTCGTAGTCCCCGCTCTGAAGGTCCCGATAGAACTGCCGGAGCTGGCCCACCAGGAACATCCCCTTGTAGACGATGGTCCGGCTGGACAGGGAGGCCACATAGGTGTTGTCGTTGGACTGCTCAAACTCCCGGCGGACGATGTACAGCCGCCGGTCAAAGGGCAGGCCCTTCTCCAGGCGGGCGGGCCGGCGGACGAACCCCTGCATGATGCAGGGCATCTTGGCCAGGGCCTTGTGGCCCAGCACCTCCGGGCACACGGGCACCTGCCGCCAGCCGATGAACTCCATGCCCTCCTTGGCCACGATCAGCTCGAACATTTTCATGGCCTGCATCCGGCGGAGGGTCTCCTGGGGGAAGAAGAACATCCCCACGCCGTAGTCCCGCTCCTCCCCCAGCGCGAGGCCGCACTCCGCCGCCGCTTTTTGGAAGAACCTGTGGGAGATCTGGAGCATCACGCCCACGCCGTCGCCGGTCTTGCCCTCGGCGTCCTTGCCGGCCCGGTGCTCCAGCTTCTCCACGATCTTCAGGGCCGCGTCCACCGTGTCGTGGCTCTTCCGGCCCTTGATGTCCACCACCGCGCCGATGCCGCAGTTGTCGTGCTCAAACCGGGGGTCGTACAGCGGCGCCTGGGGCCGCTCCTGTCCTTCTGCTCTCATGGGGTCACCCTCTTCTTGCATTTTTCAGCTCGACTTGCAAAAATGCGTTTTCCTTATTGTACAATACAGCTCTTTTCCCGTCAATCGGCAAGTTGATGGGTTTTCACTTGCAAAACGGCCGCTCCCCTATGGGATTTGCCCGCGAAGGCGCGAAAAGGCGGCGGCCCGGCCGGGCCGCCGCCTTCCTCACTCCTGGGACAGGATCAGTTTTGCCGTGTCGGTGAGCTTGGCCCCCGCGTCCATGCTCTGCTTTTGCAGGAACCGGTGTGCCTGCTCCTCGGTCATGCCGTGGCGGTCCATGAGCACCGCCTTGGCCCTGGCCACCAGGGCCAGCTCCTCCTCGGACCGCTGGACGTGGGGCTTCCCCCTCTCCCTGGGGACGGTGCGCTGGAACTGGGCCAGCATCCGAACCGAGGCCAGCAGCTCTCCCCGGCGGACGGGGGTCGGGAGCTTGAAGACGCTCTCCGTCTCGCACAGCTCCAGCCGGGTCTGGGGGGCCACCATCAGCATGGAGCAGCCCTCCGGCAGGTCGTGGTACATATCCTCGCAGGACTGGTCCGGCAGCTTGAACCCGCACACCACGGTGCGGACGCGCAGCTTCCGCGCGGTGCGCTTCACCCCGGCGGCGCTGCGGCAGACGACGCAGGAAAAGTCGCCGCTGCTCTCCAGGGTCTCCTTGATGCGCACGGCGTTGGCGCTGTTCTCAAAGGCCACGATCACCTTCCACATGGTCCCTCACTCCTTTGATGTTCCGTGGGGACAGAGGCCGCGGATCAGTAGTTGATCATGTACTTGTCGCGCTCCCAGCTGGAGACGCGGGTGCGGTACTCGTCCCACTCGGCCTCCTTGCCGGCGATATATTGGCTGCTCACGTGCTGGCCCAGGGTCTCCATGACCAGCTTATCCTTCTTCATGGCGATGAGCGCCTCCTCCAGGGAGCCGGGCAGGGCGTCGATGCCCCGGCGGCGCCGGGTGGCGGGGGTCATGTCGAAGATGTTCTCGGTGATCTCGGGGGGCGGGGTCATCCCCTTCTCGATGCCGTCCAGGCCGGCGGCCAGGCACACCGCCAGGGACAGGTAGGGGTTGCAGGCGGGGTCGGGGCAGCGCAGCTCCACGCGGGTGGACTGGCCCCGGGCGGCGGGGATGCGGATCAGGGCGGAGCGGTTGGAGGCGGACCAGGCCATGTAGCAGGGGGCCTCGTAGCCGGGCACCAGCCGCTTGTAGGAGTTGACCAGCGGGTTGGTGATGGCGGCCATGCCCTTCATGTGGTGGAGCAGGCCGGCGATGAAGCTGTAACACTCCTTGGACAGGCCCTTGTCGCCCTTGGGATCGTAAAACACGTTCTTGCCCTTGCGGAACAGGGACATATTGGTGTGCATGCCGGAGCCGTTGATGCCGAAGATGGGCTTGGGCATAAAGGTGGCGTGGAGGCCGTTCTTCTGGGCCACCGTCTTGACCGCCAGCTTGAAGGTCATGATCTTGTCGGCGCACTCCAGGGCGGGGGCGTACTTGAAGTCGATCTCGTGCTGGCCCTGGGCCACCTCGTGGTGGCTGGCCTCGATCTCATAGCCCATCTGCTCCAGGTCCAGGCAGATCTCCCGCCGGGTGGACTCGCCGTGGTCCAGGGGGCCCAGGTCGAAGTAGCCGGCCTCGTCGTTGGTCTTGGTGGTGGGCTTGCCCTCCTCGTCGGTCTGGAACAGGAAGAACTCCGCCTCGGGACCCACGTTGAAGTCGTCGTATCCCATGGCCCTGGCCCGCTCCAGCACCCGCTCCAGCACGCCGCGGGGGTCGCCCACGAAGGGGGAGCCGTCGGGGTTGTGGATGTCGCAGATGAGCCGGGCCACCTTGCCGTGCTGGGGCCGCCAGGGGAAGATGACAAAGCTGTTCAGGTCGGGATAGAGGTACTGGTCGGACTCGTTGATGCGGACGAAGCCCTCGATGGAGGAGCCGTCCAGCATGATCTGGTTGTTGACCGCCTTCTCGATCTGGGAGGCGGTGATGGCCACGTTTTTGAGCTGGCCGAAGATGTCGGTGAACTGCATACGGATGAACTTGACGTCCTCCTCTTTCACCATACGGATGATGTCTTCCTTGCTGTAACCCATATTGACTTCCCCTTTCCCGCGCCGGCCGGAGCCGGACGCAGCTATTATGATCTTCTGGTTTTCGTCACGAGCAACAAAAAAGGCGCTCCGCCCCGTGGGGCCCGGAACGTCTTTGTTCTCTCGTTTCTGCACTTAGTATAGCACGAAGCCGCTTTTTGTCAACACAAAATTGCACGGATGCAAAATTTTAGTGCAAAAAACGGGTCTCGGCATAGTCGAAACCCGTTTTTTGTGATTATTGCCATATATCCGCCGAATGCCGCGCGGGACGCTCTCATCCCTGCCGCTCGGCCATGGGGATGAAGGGCCGCTTGTGGGCCACCGCCTTGTAGGCGGGGCGGATGATGCGGCCGTTGGGGTTGTAGATCTCCTCCACCCGGTGGGCGCACCAGCCCACGATGCGGGCGATGGCGAACAGGGGGGTGTACAGCTCCGGGGGGATGTCCATCATCTTATACACCATGCCGGAATACATATCCACGTTGGCGCACATGGGCTTATCCAGGCCGGTGACCTCGTGGAACACGCCGGGGGCCAGCCGCTCCACCGACTCGAACAGCTCGAACTCCTGCAAAAAGCCCTTCTGCTCGGCCATCTTCCGGGCGAACTTCTTCAGCAGCACGGCCCGGGGGTCGGAGATGGTGTACACCGCATGGCCCATGCCGTAGATGAGGCCGGAGCCGTCGCCCGCCTCCTTGCGGAGGATCCTGGTCAGAAAGGCCTCGATCTCCTCGTCGTCCTTCCAGTCCTTCACGCCGGGCTCGATGTGGTTGGTGAACATATCCATGACCCGCATATTGGCGCCGCCGTGCTTGGGGCCCTTCAGGGACCCCACCGCCGCGGCGATGGCGGAGTAGATATCGGTGCCGGAGGAAGACAGCACCCGGCAGGCGAAGGCGGAGTTGTTGCCGCCGCCGTGCTCGGCGTGGAGCACCAGGCACAGGTCCAGCAGTTTGGCCTCCTCGTCGGTGAACTGGTTGTCGTGCCGGACGGAGTAGAGGAAGTTCTGGGCCACGCTGAGGCCCGCCTGGGGCCGGTGAAGGTAGAGAGACTCCCCGTCATAGTAATGCCGCTTGGCGGCGAAGGCGTGGGCCACGATCACCGGGAACCGGGCGATGAGCTTCAGGGCCTGGAGCATCTCCACGGGCAGGGTGTTGTTGTCCGGGTCGGGGTCGTAAGAGTACAGGGCCAGCACGGAGCGGGCCAGCTTGTTCATCACGTCATGGCTGGGGGCCTTGAGGATCATATCCTCGGTGAAATTGGGAGGAAGCTGGTGGAAGTAATCCATGATGCTGCTGAACTGGTCCAGCTGGGCTTTGGTCGGCAGGGCGCCGAACATGAGCAGATAGGCGGTCTCCTCGAATCCGAACCGATTTTCGGAGGTGAAGCCCCGGATCAGGTCCTGCACGTCGATGCCCCGGTAGAAGAGCTGGCCGGGGACGGGGACCCGCTCGCCGTCCTCCATGATGTAGCCCTTCACGTTGCCGATCTTGGTGACGCCGGCCATCACGCCGGTGCCGTCGGCGTTGCGGAGGCCCCGCTTCACACTGTACTTCTCATAGTACCGGGGTTCGATCTGGGTATATTTCTCGAATTCGCCGCATAGTCCTTCAATAAAGTCCAGGGAGGACATATACTGCTCCACGGCCTTCTGCCGGGCGTCCAGCATTGAGTTGATGATATCGTAATCCATGGTCCGGCTCCTTTCCGCGCGGTTGAACGGCATTTCGCCGATATGATAGAGTGTGAAAAATATTATACCGCATATCGGAAATGCCGTCAATGCAAATTTGGAGCAAGAATGTGGCCGCATCCCCTGTTTTTTGGGATATATTACACGAATTTTGAAAGAGAGGGAGACAAACTTGCAAAAGTCAGAGCGCTGGGCGGGCCTCCGCGGGTCCTTTCTGACAGGGCTGGCCCTGGGCGTATTCCTGCTTCTGCTGCCCCTGGCCGCCCTGGGCGGCGGGGACGGAGGCCCGGTGGCGGTCCTCCCTGCCAGCCCCACCCCGGCGGCGGGCGCCTCCCCCACCGTCGTCCCCTCCGGGAGCTGGGACGCAGGAAAGACCCTCCGGGTGCTGCAAAAGGACGGCACGGTGGAGACTCTGTCCATGGCGGATTACCTGCTGGGGGTGGTGTCCGCCGAGATGCCCGCCTCCTTTGAGCCGGAGGCGCTGAAGGCCCAGGCGGTATGCGCCCGGACCTACGCCCTCTGCCGGGCGGAGGGCGGCGGCCACGCCGCCGAGGGGGCCGACGTGTGCGCCGACTCCTCCTGCTGCCAGGCGTACATCGCCCCCGCCAACGCCGCCGCCCGTTGGGGTGCTCACACAGAGGAGTATACCGCCAGACTGTCCGCCGCCGTGGCCGATACCGACGGGCAGATACTCACCTACGGCGGCTCCCCCATCCAGGCGGTGTTCTTCTCCTCCGCCGCCGGCGCCACCGAGGACGCCGCCGCCGTGTGGGGGCGCGCCCTGCCCTATCTGGTGTCGGTGGACAGCCCCGAGGGGGACGAGGTGCCCAACTACCGCTCCGCCGTCACCCTCTCCGCCGACGAGGTAAGGGCTCTGGCGGAGGAGGCCGGACTGGGCTGCGATCTGTCCGGCGATCCGGCGGAGTGGTTCTCCGAGCCCACCCGCACCGCCTCCGGCCGGGTGGCCACGCTCTCCCTGGGAGGCGTGACCATGACCGGCGGGGCCGCCCGGAACCTGTTCTCCCTGCGCTCCGCCTCCTTCGACGTGGCCTTCGCGGACGGCGCCTTCACCTTCTCGGTCACCGGCTACGGCCACGGGGTGGGCCTCAGCCAGTACGGGGCCAACGCCATGGCGAAGGAGGGCGCGTCCTGGCGGGACATCGTAAACCACTATTACACCGGCGTCACCGTTCAAAAGGGGATCTGAGGACAGATTTTTTCACAAAATCATTAAATTTTATCATCGCCGTTGCTTTTTCCCTCCCGCTGTGGTAGTATATTATGTAAATTATCTGCCGCTGGAACCTGGAGGAATCCCTATGGCCTATCAACCCTACCGCCCCACCCGCGCCCGGCAGCGCGCCCAGCGGGGCCGCCGGTTTACCGGCTCTCCCCTGCTGTCCATCCTGTTTTTCCCCGCCGTCATCCTCTATCACGAGCTGCTGCTCCGCCTGTTCGACGGCGACAGTCCCTTTTTCGGCCTGGGCCTGCTCCGCATCCTCTTCTTCTCCCTGGCGGCCGGCCTGCTCATCGGCCTGATCCTGGAGCTGATCCCCGCCCGGAGGGTCTCCCGGGTCATCGGCGTCGTCCTCATCGCCGTTGGGACGGTGCTGGTGTGCGTGGAGCGGGGCTGCCGCTCCATGTTCCACGTGTACTACGGCCTCACCACCATGGGCTCCATGGGGGGCGACGTGATGGGCGAGTTCGGCTCCACCGTCTTTGAGGTATTCGTGAGCATCCTGCCCTTCGTGATCCTGTCCCTGGTCCCCCTGGCCGTCTTCGTACTCCTGCGGGACACCATCATCCACGACCGGGAGCAGGAGGGCGCCGTCCGGGTCATGATGGCCGTGGCCATGGTGGCCTGCCAGCTGCTGGGCTTCCTGCTGTCCTTCCTCACCGCCCGGCCCCTCTACACCTACGACTTCACCGTCAGCAACGCCATCCCGGAATTCGGGGTGGTCAACTCCTTCCGGCTGGAGCTGGAGTACGCCGTCTTCGGCACCCCCCAGCAGGACCTGAGCGGCTTCAAGGAGGACCCCACCCCCACGCCTCCCTCCGACGAGCCCAGCGCCGATCCGGGGACCAGCCAGGACCCCAACGCCTCGGAGGACCCCGCCGTCACCGCCACCCCGGAGCCGCCCAAGGTGTACGGCTACAACGTGATGGACATCGACTTTGAGGGGCTGGCCGCCAACTCCTCCGGCAACCTGAAGACCATGCACGAGTACTTCGGCAGCCTCACCCCCTCCCAGCAGAACCAGTACACCGGGATGTTCCAGGGCAAGAACCTGATCTTCATCACCGCCGAGGCCTTCTCCCCCTACGTCATCAGCGAGGAGCTGACCCCCACCCTCTATAAGCTGTCCCACGAGGGCTTCGTGTTCAACAACTACTATCAGCCCGACTGGACCCAGTCCACCTGCGGCGGGGAGTTCGCCAACGACACCGGCATCATCCCCAACTGGATCGGCGGCGGCTGGGCGGTGAACGCCGCCATCGGCAACTCCATGCCCTTCACCCTGGGCAACCAGTTCGCCAAGCTGGGGTACAGCGTCCCCGCCTGGCATGACCACACCTACACCTACTATAACCGGGACAAATACCTGACCACCTTCGGGTATGACTACCACGGCATCGGCAACGGGCTGGAGCTGGCCCACTCCTACTGGCCCAACTCCGATTTGGAGATGATGGAGGCCACGGTGGACAGCTATATCCAGGACTACGTGACCACCGGGAAGAACTTCCACGCCTACTATATGTCGGTGAGCGGCCACGCCAACTACAACTTCGGCGGCAACGCCATGTCCAAAAAGAACCGGGAGGCCGCCCAGGCCGCCTATCCCGACGCCTCCGAGCCGGTGCAGGCCTACATCGCCTGCAA
>CANQKJ010000104.1 GCA_947624465.1 uncultured Oscillospiraceae bacterium | reverse complement strand
GGATGATGCCCAAGCTCCACAGCGCCAACTTCCCCGGCATGGAGCTGATCCGGCCCCTGTACTGCGTCCACGAGGAGGACATCGTCGCCTGGGCGCGGTACAACGGGCTGGAGTTCCTCCAGTGCGCCTGCCGGTTCACCCAGGACGCGGCGGACCGGGCGGGGGAGTCCAAGAGGCTGGAGATCAAGGCGCTGCTGAAACGGCTCCGGGAGGACAGCCCCGACATCGAAAAGAGCATCTTCAACGCCGTCCACGACGTCCATCTGGACACCTTCCCCGGCTGGAAGACCGGGGGAGCGGAGCATTCCTTTCTGGAGGATTACGACGGCGGGGCGGGCGGCCCGGGGACTGATTGACAAATCCGTCCCGGGGTGCTATGATTTGCTCGGATGTGCCCCAAAAATTCAAATTTATCGGAGATGTGTCCCCCATGACCTATGAAATGACCGTGGCGGGCGTGAAGCGCGCCCTGCCCCTGTGCCCCCTGAACGACCACATGATGATCGCGGCCTTCGTCATCTTCGGCGACGTGGAGCTCACCTGCGCCTGCGCCCGGGAGCTGCTGAAGATCGCCCCCGAGTTCGACTACATGGTGGCCCCCGAGGCCAAGGCCATCCCCCTGGCCCATGAGATGGCCCGCCAGAGCGGCCGCAACGAGTATTTCCTGGTCCGCAAGAAGAAGAAGGCGTACATGGACGGCGTGTTCGAGGCGGTGGACCGCTCCATCACCACCGAGGGGGAGCAGAAGCTCTATATGGACGGCGCCGACGCCCGGAAGCTCAAGGGCAAGCGCATCCTGGTGCTGGACGACGTGATCTCCACCGGCGGGTCCATCGCCGCGGTGGAGAACCTGGTGGAGCAGGCCGGCGGCATCGTAGCGGGCCGCATGGCCATCCTGGCCGAGGGCGGCGCCGCCGACCGGAAGGACATCCTGTTCCTGGAGCGGCTGCCCCTGTTCGACGGGCAGGGCAATCCCATGTAAATGGCGCGAAAAAGCGCGGGAGGCTGTATTTCACAGCCTCCCGCGTTTTCCATGTCCGGCGGACCCGCCGCGCCGGCCTATTCCTTTTTTCCCTTCCGCCTCCGCACCGCCTCGGTGAGGATGAACTCGATCTGGCCGTTGATGGAGCGGAAGTCCTCCTCCGCCCAGGCGGCGATCTCGCTCCAGAGGGTGGCGGACAGCCGCAGGGGCACCTGCTTTTTGGCGCTCTCTTTGGCCTTCAATTCCCGCTCCAGGGCCTCGATGCGCTCCAGCCGTGCCCGGAGGGCCTGTTCCCGTTCCTCGGGGCCCATCAGTAGATGCTCCCGGAGTTGACGATGGGCTGGGCGTCCTTGTTGCCGCACAGCACCACCAGCAGGTTGGAGACCATGGCGGCCTTGCGCTCCTCGTCCAGGTTCACGATCTCGTCCTCGCCCAGCCGGTCGATGGCCATCTTCACCATGCCCACGGCGCCGTCCACGATCTTCTGCCGGGCGGCGATGATGGCCACCGCCTGCTGGCGCTGGAGCATGGCGGCGGCGATCTCCTCGGCATAGGCCAGGTGGGTGATGCGGACCTCCTCGATGGAGAGGCCGGCGTCGATGACCCGCTTTTGCAGCTCCTCCCGCATGGAGTCGGCGATCTCGATGGCGGAGCTGCGGAGGGTCTTCTCCTTCACGCCGTCGTCGTCATCGTCGTCGTCGAACACGTCGTAGGGGTACAGCCGGGCGATGTTGCGGATGGTGGAGTCGGTCTGGATGTTCAGGAATTCCACGTAGTTCTCCACGGCGAAGGCGGCCAGGGTGGGGTTCTCCACGTGCCAGATGACCACCGCGCCGATAATGATGGGGTTGCCCAGCACGTCGTTGACCTTCTGCCGGTGGTTGTTCAGCGTCTGGGTCTTGAGGGAGATGCCTTTCCCCGCGGGAACGGAGACCAGGGCGGTCTTGCCCTCCTCCTCCATCTGCTTTTCCTTGAGCCGGGCGGACTTGAGAGCCTCGTTGTAGGCGGGGGAGAAGGAGGAGACGAAGGGGTTGACGAAATAGAACCCGCTCTCCTTCACGGTGCCGTAGTATTTGCCGAACAGGGTGAACACCCGGGCCTCGTTGGGCTTGACGATCTTCAGCCCCGCCATCAGGATGGGACAGACGATCCAGCCGAGAACAGCGCCGAAGATGCCGAGAAGCACTCCGGGCATATCCTTCCCGGTGCTCACGCTCACGGCGATGCCGGCGATGAACACCGCCGTGCCGCAGAGGATGCCCAGGATCAGCAGCAGCAGGACCAGCCCGCCGGACTTGGGGTGGAGTTCTTTTTCCACGATGTTGGTTTTCATAGGGGAGACCTCCTTAAATTGGTTTCTTTTGGTGATATCGAAATGATATCACTGCAATATCGACTTGTCAAGAGCTTTTTTCGGGAAGTGTCCGCATTGACAACCGCCGCCTCCAAAGCTATAATTTTTTCAGAATTTCCACGGGATGGAGGAGATCATATGGCGAAAAAGATCACCGCCGCCATCTGCGGCATGGGGAACCGGGGCGCGGAGGCCTATGGCAACTATCACCGGCTGTTCCCGGAGGAACTGGAGATCACCGCCGTGGCCGACCCCCGGCCTGACCGGCGGGCCCTGGGCTGGAAGCTGCTGGACGTGCCAAAGGAGCGCTGCTACGAGACGGCGGAGGAGCTGCTGGCCCAGCCCAGACTGGCCGACGTGCTCATCATCACCACCCAGGACCGGGACCACGTGCGCCTGGCCCTGCCCGCCCTGGAGAAGGGGTATCATCTG
Organism: uncultured Oscillospiraceae bacterium; assembly: GCA_947624465.1. Taxonomy (GTDB): domain Bacteria; phylum Bacillota; class Clostridia; order Oscillospirales; family Oscillospiraceae; genus Enterenecus. The sequence continues at coordinate 4,879 of CANQKJ010000104.1, read as the reverse complement.
CTGGTGGAGAAGCCCATCTCCCCCAGCCTGGAGGAGTGCGTCGCCCTCCGGGAGAAGGCCCACGAGTGCGGCCGCACGGTGGTGGTGTGCCATGTGCTCCGCTACACCCAGTTCTACAGCAGGCTGAAGAAGCTGCTGGACAGCGGGGTCATCGGGAGGCTGGAGTCCATCGCCGCCACCGAGAATGTGGGGTACTATCACTTCGCCCACAGCTTCGTCCGGGGCAACTGGCGGCGGTCCGACGAGACCAGCCCCCTCATCCTGGCCAAGACCTGCCACGACATGGACCTGCTCCGCTGGCTGGCGGATCGGCCCTGCCTGCGGGTGTCCAGCTTCGGCTCCCTGGACTGGTTCAGGGAGGAGAACGCCCCCGAGGGCAGCGCGGAGCGGTGTCTGGACTGCCCCGTCAAGGCGGACTGCCCCTACGACGCGGAGAAGATTTACATCACCCACAAGCCCGCCGGCTACCGGCAGGGCGCGCGCGGCTGGCCGCTGACGGTGCTGTGCGTGGACCCCACCGAGGAGAAGCTGTACAAGGCCATGCGCGCCGGCCCCTATGGCCGCTGCGTCTACCGCTGCGACAACGACGTGGCCGACCATCAGGTGGTGAGCCTGGAGTTCGAGGGCGGCGTCACCGCCTCCTTCTCCGTGTCCGCCTTCACCGAGAGATGCTACCGCACCATCCGGCTCATGGGGACCATGGGGGAGATCGAGGGCAGCATGGAGGACCACAGGATCGTGGTGCGCCGGTTCGGTAAGCCCGAGGAGATCGTCACCATCGACCCGAAAAAGGACAAGTTCGCCGGCCACGGCGGCGGCGACGCCCGGATGATGGAGCAGCTGTGCCGCATCGTGGCGGAGGGGGGCGGCGAGGCCCTCACCTCTGTGGACGTGTCGGTGGAGAGCCACATCATGGCCCTGGCGGCGGAGGAGAGCCGCCTCCACGGTGGCAGGGCCGTGGAGCTGGCGGAGTTCGCAAAAACCGCGAAATGACAGGAACAGAAAGAGAGCCGGGGGAGAAATCCCCCGGCTCTTTGCGTGTTTTTTCAGTCCGCTCTGTACTCCAGGATGTCCCCCGGCTGGCAGTCCAGCGCCTTGCAGATGGCGTCCAGGGTGGAGAAACGGATGGCGCTGACCTTGCCGGTCTTGATCTTGGACAGGTTCACGTTGGCGATGCCCACCCGCTCCGCCAGGGCGTTCAGGGACATCTTCCGGTCTGCCATGACCCGGTCCAGCCGCAGGATAATGGCCATAAACTCACCTCACAGGGTCTCGTCGGAGAGGGTTTGCAGCTCCTCGCCGTACCGGAACACGTAGGACAGCAGGAACAGCATGATCGGGATCAGCAGGAAGGACAGGCTGGTCGTATTCTGGATGGTGACCCCCGTGACCAGGCCGGGCTGGAATAATTGGTCCAGGTCAAACATGGAGGCTTCCATAGCGGCGGCCGCGCTGTCCAGTACGAAGAAAGCCGCTACGCCCGCCAGCGTGACCCAGCCCAGTTTTTTCAGATTGACGGACACGGTGCCGTCAAAGGGGCGGCCCTCCGCCATGAGCTGCAAGATGCGGAGCAGCAGCTTCAGGGCGCACGCCGACAGGGCCAAAGACACCGCGGCGGAGCCGACGGCGGCGCAGAGATAGGGGCGGATATTGCCGGTGGGTTCCAGGACACGAGAGAGCTGGAGCTCTATCGTTCCCAATTCGATGGTCCAGTCCGCGGTGCTCACCACATACCGGAGGGACTCGGCGGGGAGCAGGGCGGTCAGCGCCAGAGCGATTGCCGCGATGATTGCGCAGACCATGCAGAGGCGGTACAGGACGCAGACGATCCTGGAAAGGACGCGGGCGGTTCGGGTGAGTTTTTCCATGACGGCGGCCTCCTTTGCCTGATGAGGCCAGTATAGCAGGGTAGCAGATGTTTGTCAACAATTATTTAATGATAAACATTAAATATTGTATCCGCCAGATAGAAAAGAGAGCCGCCCGAGCGGGCGGCCCTTTCGCATTGTCACTGGATATCGACCACGCTCAGTACCCCGTCCCGGACGGAGAATCTGACCTCCATCCCGGCAAAGCCGAACCCATAGACCCGCTCCGGGTCGTCCTGGTAGGAGGGCCGGGGGTCCAGGGCCAGCACATGGACCAGCGCCTCCCGGCGGTCCTCCGGGACCTTCAAAATCAGCTCGTCCGGGACGGACACCGCCAGCCGGGCCTCCGGGGCGTCGGTGGCGAAGCCGCCCACCGCCTCAGGCCGGCAGTCGGCGTAGGGGAGGTAGGGCTTCACATCGTAGATAGGGGTGCCGTCCATCAGGTCGGCCCCCGCCACGTGGAGGACGGGACCCTCCGGGCCGTCCAGTTCCACCCCCAGCAGCCTCACGCAGGACAGGCCGATGGGGTTGGGCCGGAAGGGGGACCGGGTGGCGAACACCCCCAGCCGCGCGTTCCCGCCCAGCCGGGGAGGCCGCACCGTGGGGGACCAGCCCTCCCGTTTCGCCTGGGAGAACTCCCAGATCAGCCACAGGTGGGAGAACCCCTCCAGCCCCCGGAAGGCGTCGGCCACCCGGTACTCCGGCTCGAACACGACGGCCGCCCGCAGTTCCTCCACCAGCCCCGCCTGCCGGGGCACGCCGAACTTGGAGGGGAACTCGGTGCGGATGTGGGCGATGGTCTTCATGGGCGGGGCCTCCCTTTCCAAAAAAGCAGGGCGGGAGAGGCTCCCGCCCTGTCTGTGGGTCAAATAGAATCAGAAGTACCGCTTCAGCAGACCCTCCAGAGCCCTGCCGTGGCGGGCCTCGTCGCGGGCCATCTCGTGGACGGTGTCGTGGATGGCGTCCAGGCCGTTCTTCTTGGCGCAGGCGGCCAGGTCGAACTTGCCCTTGGTGGCGCCGTACTCGCAGTCCACCCGCCAGGCCAGGTTCTTCTTGGTGCTGACGGTCATGTTGGGCTCCAGCTCGCTGCCCAGCAGCTCGGCGAACTTGGCGGCGTGCTCGGCCTCCTCATAGGCGGCCTTCTCCCAGTACAGGCCGATCTCGGGATAGCCCTCCCGGTGGGCGATGCGGGCCATGCAGAGGTACATACCGACCTCGCCGCACTCGCCGTTGAAGTTGGCCATCAGCTGCTCCTTGATGTAGGCCTTGTCCTCGTCGGAGATGTCGGCGTTGTTCTTCACGGTCTTGGCGTAGACGCCGAACTCATGCTCGGCGGCCAGCTTCATCTCGCCCTCCTGGGCGGTGAACTTAGAGCCGGGGACATGGCACACGGGGCACTCGGCGGGGGGATTCTCGCCCTCATAGACGTAGCCGCAGACGGGGCAGATCCATTTTTTCATAGGTGTTTCCTCCTCAAAAGATTGTTATAGTTAACAGGAATAAATCCTATTAGCATCTTACCACAGTTTTCCGTTGATGTAAAGAGCTTTTTGCGGCCCGGAACAAGATTTAGTCGTCCCTGTGTTCGGCGTAGAACCGGTCGTAGTCCCTGAGGTTTGCCGCCAGCAGGGCGGGGGTGTCCAGCCCGTAGGGGCAGCGGCTCTTGCAGGCGTTGCAGTGGAGGCAGTTGTCGATGCGGTGCATTTTCTCATACCAGACGTCGCTCATATAGGGCTTGTAGGGGGACCGGCGGAGCAGCTGGGCCATCCGGGCGGACTGGGGGATGTCGATGTCCGCGGGGCAGGGGAGGCAGTAGCCGCAGCTGCGGCAGAAGCTCTCCACCAGCTCGGCCCGGTCCTTTTCGATGACGGCGCGCAGCTCGTCGGTCATCTGCTGTCCGGCGGCGTCCAGAGCCAGCCACTGGTCCAGCTCCCACTGGTGCTGGATGCCCCAGATGGGCACCACGTTCTCGTACTGCTGCATGAAGGCGAAGCAGGCGGCGGCGTTGTTCAGCATCCCGCCGGACAGCCCCTTCATGGCGATGAAGCCCATATCGGCCTCCCCGCACCGTTTCAGCAGGTCCAGCTCGATATCGGTGGCCAGATAGCAGAAGGGGAACTGCAGTGTCTCAAAGTTCCCGCTCTCGATCGCGGCTTTGGCCACATGGGCCCGGTGGTTGGTGATGCCGATGTGCCGCACATAGCCCTTCCGCTGGGCCTCCAGGGCGGCGGCGAAAGCTCCGTCGGGGTCCCCGGGGTCGGGCAGCTCCGCCGGGTTGTGGAACTGGAACAGGTCGATGTAGTCGGTCTTGAGCATCCGCAGGGAGTTTTCGATGTGTTCGGTCACCGTCTTTTTGTCCCTGGCCATACTTTTAGTGGAGATGACCACGTTCTGCCGGATGCCCTCGAAGGCCAGCCCCAGCTTCTTCTCGCTGTCGGTGTAGGCGTTGGCGGTGTCGAAGTAGTTGACCCCGGCGTCATAGGCCCGGCGGACCAGGCGCACCGCGTCCTCCACCGGGATGCGCTGGATGGGCAGGGCGCCGAAGGCGGTCTTGGTGACCATCAGCTCGGTTTTGCCCAGACGGACTTTCTTCATGTGGATCGCCCCTTTAATGGTGTTTTCCTCAGTTTAGCACAGTTGGGACGGGTCCGCAAGAAAAATCGGGGCCGGAGAGTGGACCGGAAAATTTGCCGGAAAATGATGGGATTGGGGCTGGCTTTTTCGTCAAAAAGCTGATATAATACGATCAGCGAAATTTCGGAAGGGGCTGAGGCCTTTGGCCGCGCTGGGAGACAAACGGCTGTTCCTGCTGGACATGGACGGCACCATCTATCTGGACGAGGACCTGTTCCCCGGCACAAAGCCCTTCCTGGAGGCGGTGCGGGAGCGGGGGGGCCGGTATCTGTTCCTCACCAACAACTCCTCCAAAAGCGTGGACGCCTACATCGAAAAGCTGGCCCGGATGGGGGTGGAGTCCTCCGGGGAGGACTTTCTCACCTCGGTGGACGCCC
>CANQKJ010000103.1 GCA_947624465.1 uncultured Oscillospiraceae bacterium | reverse complement strand
GGGACGAGGCGGGCATCAAGTCCGCCGCCATCCGCATCGAGGGGGACAACGCCTACGGCCACCTGAAGAGCGAGCATGGCGTCCACCGGCTGGTGCGCATCTCCCCCTTCGACGCCAACGCCAGGAGGCAGACCTCCTTCGCCGCGGTGGAGGTCACCCCCGAGCTGGACGACAGCGTGGAGGTGGAGATCCGGGACGAGGACCTGATCCGCCAGGTGTACCGCTCCTCCGGCGCCGGCGGCCAGCACATCAACAAGACCTCCTCCGCCGTGCGGCTCATCCACAAGCCCACCGGCATCGTGGTCTCCTGCCAGACGGAGCGCTCCCAGTTCCAGAACGAGGCCACCTGTATGCGGATGCTCCGCTCCAAACTGATGCAGATCAAGGAGCAGGAGCATCTGGACAGGATCTCCGACATCAAGGGCACCCAGCTCAAGATCGAGTGGGGCAGCCAGATCCGCTCTTATGTGTTCATGCCCTACCAGCTGGTGAAGGACAACCGCACCGCCTTTGAGACCTCCAACGTCAACGGGGTCATGGACGGGGACCTGGACGGGTTCATCAACGCCTATCTGACCGCGGCGGCCACGGGGACCTGGGCCGCCAAATAAACGCCGTAAAAAGCGGCCCTCCCGGTTCGGGAGGGCCGCTTTCGCGCGTTTTACGGGTGATAGATGTTCAGGGCCTTCAGAGGCACTTCCTCCTCGTAGAGGCCCAGACTGTTGACCAGCTCCAGCACGCCCTGGTCGTCCAGCTCGTAGTAGGGACTGATCCACTCGCCGGGCAGGGCCGCGGCGGAGAGGGCGGCGTCCAGGTCCATGCCGATGGCCTGGGTGCCGAACCACACCATATCGTTCAGGGCCATGTCGCTCTCAACGTAGGTGTTCAGGATGTTGATGAGGCTGGTGACCTTGGTGGCGTTGGACAGGGTGACGGTCTGCTTTGCCAGGGCGGCCAGGAATTTCCGCTGGGTCTGGGTGCGGCCGATGTCGGCGTTGGCGTAGCAGTTGCGGCACCGCATGACCCCCAAGGCCCCGTTGCCGTTGAGCCGCTGGTAGCCCTTGGAGATGTGGATGTGGAGATCCTGGTAGGGATCGTCGTAGTTCATGTCCACGGGCACGTCGAAATACACCCCGCCGATCTCATCCACGATGGCCTTGAAGGCGTAAGTGTCCACCTCCACATAGTAGTCCACCGGCACCGCCAGCATTTTGGAGACGGTCTCCATCAACAGCCCGGTGCCGCCCACGGACTGCACGCTGTTGAGCTTCCGGTCCGCGTCTCTGACCCGGACCACCGTGTCCCGGGGAAGGGACACCAGAGAGGCGGTCTTGCCCGCCGTGTCGAACACGCCCAGCATCATGGTGTCGGTGCCGCCCATGTCCGCGGAGCCGATCAGCAGACAGGTGAATACCCCGTCCCGCCGGTGGAGCACGATCTCCTCCGGCTCCGGGGTGGGGGAGGCGCTGGGCTGTGCGCTGGGTGGGACGCTGGGTCCCGCGGCGGGGCCCACGTTGGGGTCGTCCGGTTCCTCGTCGGAGGTGGGGTGGAACACCACCTGGTCGTCCACGTCGGGGGCGGGCGCCCAGATGCGGAAGGCCACATAGCCCACTACGATGACCAGCGAAAAGGCGAATACGGTGATATACAGCCCCCGGAAAAAGCGGAACAGCCCGGAGCCGCTCTTTTCCCGGCGGGTTTGTTTTCTCTTTGCCATGGATGGTTCCTCTCTCCCGATCCGGGCGGAAATCGTTCACCCGGATTATGTCAACTGTGACCACCACAGTATACAGGGCCGGACGGGAAAAAACAAGTACAAAGTGTAAATATTTTTGGGCACACTTCCATCTTGACAGGTGTGAGACAGACGCTATAATAAAACTGTATCAAATGATACAGTTTTGGAGGGATGCCTGTGGAGCCGGTGGGGACTGTGGACCACCCTCTGTTCGCGGGGGTGGACGGGACGCTGCTGGGGTCGGCGCTTGCCGGGGCCGGGGAGCTGTCCCCCCGGAGAGGGGAGACCATCTACACCCAGGGGCGGTTCCGCCGGTGCCTGGGGGTGCTGCTGGAGGGCAGGGTCCGGGTGGACAAGGGGACCCTGGCCATGTCCACCCTGGAGGCCGGCGACCTGTTCGGGGCGGCGGCGCTGTTCTCCGGCGGGGCGGACTACCCCACCACCCTCACCGCCCAGACCGACTGCCGCATCCTGCTCATCCCCCAAGAGGGCGTCCGGCGGCTCATCCGGGAGGACGGCGGCTTCGCCGAGCGGTACGTGACCTATCTGTCCGGCCGCATCCGGTTCCTCACCGGGCGGCTGGGGGCGCTGTCCGCCGTCTCCGCGGAGGGCAGGCTGGCCCAATACCTCCTCAACACCTGCGGGGAGGACGGGACCCTCACCCTGTCCGCCGCCCAGCTCTGCCGGCGCATCGGCGTGGGCCGGGCCACCCTATACCGCTCCTTTGAGGAGCTGGAGCGGGCGGGGGCCATCGCCCGGGAGAGCAAGACCATCCGCGTGACCGACCGGGAGAAGCTGAAGGCCGCCCTCAGCGGCCGCCCCTCCCGCCGCTGAATCATCGAACAGGAAAGGAACGATCGCTATGAACGTCAGGAAACTCACCGCCCTGCTGCTGGCCCTGGTCATGGTATTTGCCCTGGCCGCCTGCGGCAGGCCCTCCGCCGAGGCCAGCGAGACCCCCTCCACGGCCCCCGGCGAGGCTCCGTCCGAAGCCCCCTCCGCGGCCCCGTCCGAGGTCCCCTCGGAGGGGCCCTCCGCCGCGCCCAGCGAGGACGTCCATGTGGAGCATACCATCCCCCGGCTGGCCGTGCTGTCCGGCCCCACCGGCATCGGCGCGGCCAGGCTGCTGTCCGTCCCGGAGGAGAACGCCCAGAGCTACGAATCCGTCATCGAGGCGGACAACTCCGCCCTGGTGGCCGGCCTCACCGGCCCCGAACCCATCTATGACATCGCCACCATGGCCTCCAACATGGCGGTGAACCTCTACAACAAGACCGACGGCGGGGTGAAGATCATCGCCCTGGGCACCCTGGGCGTGCTGCACATCCTGGAGAGCGGCGGCAATACCGCCATCAACTCCGTGGCCGACCTGGAGGGCAGGACCATCTGGTCCGCCGGCCAGGGGGCCAACCCGGAGTATATCCTCCGCCATCTGCTGGAGGAGAACGGCCTGATTCCCGGCGAGGACGTGGAGATCGTCTTCGGCGAGGCCAGCGAGATCCAGGCAAAACTGCTCTCCGGCGAGATCGAGTGCGCCATGCTGCCCGTGCCCGCCGCCACCGCCGCCATCGCCAAGAGCGAGGGCTCCGTGCGGGACGCCATCGACGTGACCGAGGCGTGGAAGAAGATCGAGGCCGCCGGCCAGCTTGTGATGACCGCCGTAGTGGCCCGCACCGAGTTCCTGGAGACCTATCCCGACGCGGTGGCCGCCTTCCTGAAGGACTATGAGGCCTCCATCGGCTACGTGACCGGCAATGTGGACGAGGCCGCCCAGATGGTGGCCGACCTGGGCATCACCCCCTCCGCCGGCATCGCCAGGGCGGCCATCCCCCAGTGCCATCTGACCTTCATCGCCGGGGCGGATATGCAGCCCGCCGTCTCCGACTACTTCCGGGTGCTGTGGGAGCTGGACCCCGCCTCCATCGGCGGCTTCATCCCCGACGACGCCATCTACTATGTGGGCTGAGCGCCTGAAAAACTGCATGAGGATCGCCATACCCCCGGTCTTTTGGCTGGGGGTATGGCAGCTTGCGGCCTCTCTGGTGGGGCGGGAGCTGCTGCTCCCCGGCCCGCTGGCGGTGGCCAGGGCCCTCTGTGCCCTGGCGGTGACGGGGGATTTCTGGCTGTCCGCCCTGATGACCCTGGCCCGGGTCTTTCTGGGCCTTGCCTGGGGGACGGCGGCGGGGGTCCTGCTGGCCTTTCTGACCCATTTCAGCCGGTGGGCGTCGGCCCTGCTGTCCCCGGCGGTGAAGGTGGTCCGGGCCACCCCGGTGGTGTCCTTCATCCTGCTGGTGTACCTGTGGGTGGCGCGGGCGGCCATCCCCGCCGTCATCGCGGGGCTGATGGTCCTGCCGGTGATCTGGGGGAACATGACCGCCGGCCTCGCCGCCGTGGATCCGCAGTTACTGGAGCTGGCGGGGGCGTACCGGTTCTCCCGGCTCAAGACCCTGCGGCTGGTCTACCTGCCCTCCCTGCGGGGGCATTTCACCTCCGGGCTGCTCACCGCCTTCGGCCTGGCCTGGAAGTCCGGGGTGGCGGCGGAGGTCATCTGCCCGCCCGCGCTGGCCGTCGGCTCCAGGCTCCAGGCGGCCCGGCTGGCCCTGGAGACCCCGGACCTGTTCGCCTGGACGCTGGTGATCATCGCCCTGTCCCTGGCGCTGGAGCGGTTGCTGCGGCTGCTGCTGGAGAGGGGGGAGCGGACATGATCGAGATCCGCAATCTCACCCTGCGCTACGGGGACAAGGCGGTGCTGGACCGGTTCTCCCTGGACCTGCCGGATGGGGGGATCACCGCGTTGTCCGGGCCCTCCGGCTGCGGCAAGACCACCCTTTTGCGGGTGCTGGCGGGGCTGGCCGCCCCGGAGGGCGGGACCGTGTCCGGCGTGGACCCCGGACGGACCGCTTTCCTGTTCCAGGAGGACCGGCTGCTACCCTGGCGGACGGCGGCACAGCACATCGCCGACGTGCTGCCCCGGGAGCGCCGGGGAGAGGTCCCCGCCTGGCTGGCCTTCGCGGAGCTGGAGGGGGAGGGGGACGCTTACCCCGCCGCCCTGTCCGGCGGCATGGCCCGGCGGCTGGCCCTGGCCCGGTGCGCCGCCCTGGGGGGAGACCTCCTGCTGCTGGACGAGCCCTTCGCCGGGGTGGACGAGGAGCGGGCCGGGCGGATGCTGGAGGGCCTGCGCCAGCTGGGGACGCCGGTGATTTTGACCTCCCACCAGGGGGCTGTGCTGGAGCGGTGCGACGACCTCTTCCGGCTGGACGGCCCGCCTCTGCGCCTGCTGTGAACCAAAAAAGCGCTCCCTCGCACGTCGAGGGAGCGCTTTTGCTATGCCTTAAAACCGGTCCGCCCAGTTGGCGATGACCAGCTCGGGCACCAGCCAGGCGGCCATGAAGATGAGGAAATTCACCGTGGTCAGAGAGGCGAAGGCGCCGATGGCGGTCAGATAGAAGGTGACCACCAGCCCAGCCACGGCCCCGGCCAGCGCGAAGAGGAGGCCCCACCGGGCGGCCAGCCGCAGCCGACGGCCCCCCAGCACCGCGTCGCAGTAGGCGGAGACGCCCTCCCGGGCCAGCACCGCCACGGCGGTGGAGTCGTGGTCCTGGTCTTTGTCGGACAGCTCCATCCGCCGCTCCACCGCCGGGAACTCCAGCTTGTCCACCGGCAGCTTGAACTTCTGCTCCAGCATGGCGGGGACGATCACCGGGTCCCGGGTGGCCAGCACCGGGGACACGTCCTCCCGGATGAGGGCGGACAGGCTGGGGCTCACCGCCGGGTTGAGGGTGTACCGCAGGGGGAACAGCCCGGCGAGCTGTCCGTCGATGGCGCAGTAGACGGCGCTCCGGACGCTGTGGCCCGGCTTCAGCTCCACGTCCATCATCCGCATGAAGTCGGCGGTGCCCACCAGCACCTCCTGGTTGCGGATGATGCCGGACACGCCGCCCTCATGGGGCACCACCCCGGACACCTCCCGGTAGATGGCTCCCTGGGCCCGGAGCAGATCGTGGAAGGGCCGGGTGAGGCCGCAGTCCAGGGCCCGGAGCAGGGTAGCGGTGTAGGCCACCACCTTTTCGGTGGCCGCCCCGCCGAACACGTTCACCTGGCTCACGGTCACCGCGCCGGTGGGGAACAGGTCGCCGTCGGTCATGATGATGCCGGCGGGGCCGCAGCGGAGGACCCCCGGCCATCCGGCCAGGGCGGCCCCCAGCTTGTCCAGGCGGTCGGCCAGCCTGCGGTAGGGCAGGCCGTACACCAGCAGGGCGGACCAGGCCGCGGCGGCGGTGAAGCAGCAGGAGGCCGCCCAGGGGAACCGCTCCGGCGCGCCCCGGCCGAAGGAGGCCAGCAGGGCGCACAGCAGGGACCCCAGCATCAGCAGGGGGGCGGCGATCCGGTAGGCCCGGTCCGGCCCGGTGTCCGCCTGGAGCTGGCTGCCGAAGCCGGTGGGGAAGTCGGACCGTTTGGCGTAGGCGGGTCTGGAGTTCCACTTGTTTTCGTCCAGAGTGACCACGTAGGGGGTGCGGGCCTGGGCCGCCGCCTTGGCGGAGACGCGGCCCGCCGCCTGCTGGGCGTGGACGCCCCACAGGGCGCACACCAGCCCCACGGCGGTGACGGCGGCGCAGGGGAGGCAGTTCCCCCGGTCCTCCAGCCGGCCGGCGGTGAGCCCGTCGACAAGGGTGAACAGCCAGGCCAGAGCCGCCAGCATCTCCGGGCAGGGCTTCCGGGACAGGGCCTTGCGGATGGCGTTCGCGGGGACCTCATAGCACAGCGCCCCCTCCACGGCCAGCAGGATGGTCAGGATCAGGGAGCGGAGCTGGAGGGCGGGCAGCGCCCCGCCGGAGACGGCCCAGGCCCATTCCGCCCAGCGGAGGAAGGGCAACTCCAGGGAGATCAGCAGGATGACGGCGGCCAGCAGGCCCCCGATGAGGACCCGGCGCCCCTGGCTCACCAGGCCCTTCCGCCAGCGGGCGGCCAGGTCGGCGGGGGACACGTCGGGCGGCAGCTCCTCCGGTTTTGGGGCGCGCTTTTTCACCCGGCGGGGGGCGTCCCCGGCGGGTTCCTCCTCCCGGTCCACGCCGGGCATATACCGCTCCGCCTTTTTGACCTCCTCGCTGGGTTCGGCCTCGTCATACATATGGTCGGCGAAGTGGTCCGCCTTCCGCATGAGGGCGGAGAGCCGGGCGCCGATGGTCCGCCGGACGCCCTGGGGGACGATCTCCGGCATGGGCTCCTGCTCCTCCGCTCTGGGGGGCGTGGGGATGGGGGCGGGCGGCCGGGGGAGGCCGTCCTCCTCCGGCGCGGGGGCCGTCTCCTCCGCGGGAGGCAGGCCGTCCGGGCCGGGCAGATCGATCTCCTTTTTGGGCTTGGACCTGGCGGCGGCCTGTTCGGGGAACGCCACCACCTTGGGCTTGTCCTTGTATTTGCCGGAGCCGTACTCCGCCAATATCTCATCCACCGAGTAATCGGAGCGGCCGTCTCTGTCGTCAGTCATGGGACGCCTCCCTTCCCGCTTCAGCCGCGCTGCCGCACCGCCTCGTACAGCACGATGGCGGCGGCGGCCGAGGCGTTCAGCGAATTGATCTTCCCCTTCATGGGGATGGACACCAGGAAATCACACTGTTCCCGGACCAGGCGGCTCATGCCGTCCCCCTCGCTGCCGATGACGACGGCGGCGGGACCCTTCAGGTCGGCCTCGTAGAGAGAGACGGACCCGTCGGCGGCGGTGCCGAATACCCACAGGCCCCGCTCCTTCAGCTCCTTCAGGCAGGCGGTCAGGTTGGCCACCCGGGCCACCGGCAGGTGGCTCACCGCCCCGGCGGAGGTCTTGGCCACGATGGCGGTCAGGCCCGCGGAGCGCCGCTTGGGGATGATGACCCCGTGGGCGCCGGCGCACTCGGCGGTGCGGATGACCGCCCCCAGGTTGTGGGGGTCGGACAGCTCGTCGCAGACCACGATGAGGGGC
>CANQKJ010000102.1 GCA_947624465.1 uncultured Oscillospiraceae bacterium | reverse complement strand
TACTGGCTGGTGGTGGGGGCGGACATGATGCCGTACTGGTGGAGCTTGGTCATGGCGGCGATGAGTTCCCTCGGCCCGCACACGTAGCCCAGCCGCCAGCCGGTCATGGAGTAGGCCTTGGAGAAGCCGTTGACCACCACGGTGCGCTCGTACATACCTGGGATGGAGGCCACGGACACGTGCCTCTGGCCGTAGGTCAGCTCCGCGTAGATCTCATCGGAGATGACCAGGATGTTGGTGTCCCGCAGCACCTCCGCGATGGCCTCCAGGTCCTCCCGCCCCATGATGCCCCCGGTGGGGTTGCAGGGGAAGGGCAGCACCAGGGCCTTGGTCCGCGGGGTGATGGCGGCCCTCAGCTCCTCCGCGGTGAGGCGGAACTCGTTCTCCGCCCTGGTCTCCACATAGACGGGCACCCCGTGATACATGGAGGCCAGCGGCCCGTAGCACACGAAGGATGGGGTGGGGATGATGACCTCGTCCCCCGGCTCCAGCACGCAGCGGAGGGTCAGGTCCAGCCCCTCGCTGCCCCCCACGGTGAGCAGGATCTGGCCAATGGGGGCGTACTCCAGGCCGAACCGCCGCTTCATATATGCGGAGACCGACCGGCGCAGATCGGAGAGGCCGGCGTTGGGAGTGTACTTGGTGAATCCCTTTTCCAGGGAGTAGATGCCCGCGTCCCGGATGTGCCAGGGGGTCTGAAAATCGGGCTCGCCGATCCCCAGGGAGATGCCCCCCTCCATGCCCTGGAGCAGGTCGAAATATTTGCGGATGCCGGAGGGCGGGATGGCCTTCACCCGGCCGCACAAGAGCGCATCGTAATTCATTCCAGAACGAACCTCTCCTCCTGCTCCTCCCGGGCGGGGAAGATCAGGTGTTTCTCCTTATACTTTTTCAGAATGAAGTGGGTGGCGGTGCTGGTGACCCCCTCCAGGGTGGACAGCTTCTGGCTGACGAAGGTGGCCACCTCCTTCAGGGTCCGCCCGGAGATGATGACGGTGAGATCGAAGGCGCCGCTCATCAGGTACACCGACTCCACCTCGTCGTACTGGTAGATACGCTCCGCCACCCGGTCGAAGCCGTTGCCCCGCTGGGGGGTCACCTTCACCTCGATGAGGGCGGTGACCGCCTCCCGCTCCGTGCGGTCCCAGTCCACGATGGCCTTGTAGCCCAGGATGATCTTGTCCTTCTCATATTGGGCGACGGCGGCCCTGGTCTCCTCCTCGCTCATGCCGGCCAGGGCGGCCAGCTGGGCGGTGGTCAGGGTGGCGTCGTCCTCCAAAAGCTGAAGCAGCTCCTTCATCACAGTACCTCCCGCTCCGGCGGTCGTCTGTCCCCGCCGGCTCAAAATTTCTTAATCATATATTATACAGAAAGGACCCGAAAATAGCAACCCCATTTTCGCCGGATAATCGCCGCCGGCGGGGGCATACTGTCCTCAACTACGCAAAGGACGGTACGGCCATGGGCAAGCGGATACGACAGGCAAAACTCTACATTCTGGCCACGGCCCTGCTGCTCCTGGCGGAACAGCCGGTGCTGTGGGACCTGTACCGCCCCGCGGCGGCCCCCGCGGGTGCCTCCCTGCCCGCCGGCCCCTTCGTGGCCCTCACCTTTGACGACGGCCCCAAGGCGGAGACCACCTCCCGCCTGCTGGACGGCCTCTCCCAGCGGGGCGTCCGCTGCACCTTCTTCGTGCTGGGCCTCCAGGTGGAGGGCAACGAGGATCTGCTCCGCCGCATGGCGAACGAGGGCCACCAGATCGGTATGCACACCGCCCACCACAAGGCCCTGGCCGGCCTGGGCCCCGCCGACCTCTCCGCCGAGGTGGACCAACTCCGCCTCACCCTCACCGCCCTGCTGGGCCCGGAGGACTATATGCTCCGCCCCCCTTACGGCATGATCAGCCACGCGGTGGAGACCCAGGCCGCCGCCCCCCTCATCCTGTGGTCGGTGGACCCGGAGGACTGGTCCGACCACGACGCCGCCCGCATCGCCGCCCACATCGTGGACAACGCAAAAGACGGGGACATCATCCTGCTCCACGACATCTACGACGCCAGCGTGGACGCCGCCCTGGAGGCGGTGGACGGTCTCATGTCCAAGGGCTATACCTTCGTCACCGTGGAGGAGCTGTTCGCCCTCCGGGGGGTGACGCCGGAGAATGGGAAGGTCTACCGCAGACTGCCGTCCACATAAGACAGGCCCCGCTCGAACGAGCGGGGCCGTTTTCGCGGAACTCAGTCCAGCTTCAAATCTCCCTCTTTGATCCACCCGAGCTTCCGCAGGCCCAGGCAGAACAGCCAGGACAGCACGGCGGGCAGGACAAAGCACACCAGGGCCATCCCCAGCCAGTCGAAGGCGGCGGGGCTGATGGCGGCGGCCCCTTTGGCCAGGGCCTCCTCCCCGGGGGCCAGCCATCCCGTCCACACCCCGATGGGCCCGCAGAGGCCGCAGGTGCCCATGCCTGAGTTGATGGGGGCGCCGTTCATCTGGAGCCTAAACACGCAGGTGGCGACAGGTCCCGTGACGGCGGAGGCCAGGGTGGGCGGGATCCAAATACGCGGGTTTTTGATGATGTTGGGCATTTGCAGCATGGAGGTGCCCAGGCCCTGGGACACCAGCCCGCCCCATTTGTTCTCCCGGAAGGACATGACGGCGAAGCCCACCATCTGGGCGCAGCACCCCGCCACCGCCGCCCCGCCGGCGAGGCCCGTCAGGGCCAGCACCTGGCAGATGGCGGCGGAGGAGATGGGCAGGGTCAGGGCGATCCCCACCAGGACGGACACGGCGATGCCCATCCAGAAGGGCTGGAGCCTGGTGGCGTTGTCGATGACGGCGCCGAACGCCCCCGCCGCCGCGCCGATGGGGGGCGCGATGAGCTTGGCCAGGGCCACGCCCACCAGAATGGTGACGGCGGGGGTGACCAGGATGTCCACCTTGGTCTCCTTGGACACCGCCTTGCCGCACTCGGCGGCCACGATGGCGATGATCAGCACCGCCAGCGGCCCGCCGGCCCCGCCCTCGGCGTTGGCGGAGGCCCCCACGGCGGCCAGGGAGAACAGCACCATGGGGTCGGCCTTCAGGGCGTAGCCGATGGCCACCGCCATAGCCGGGCCGGACACCCCCATGGCGTAGGTGCCGATGTCGGTGAGGAACTGCACCCCCAGCTGGGTCCCCAGGGTCTTGATGATAGTGCCGATGAGCAGGGAACAGAACAGGCCCTGGGCCATGGCCCCCAGAGCGTCGATGCCGTAGCGTCTGGCGGAGAACACGATGTTTTTCCGCCGCAAAAATTCCTTTACTTTTTCCATAGCGAATACCGCCTTTCAATGGTACACAAAAAAACAGTCCGCAGCAGAGGAAACTCTGTTGCGGACTATTATAATCTCAGCGGCGGATTTGTCAATCGTCATTTCGACCACGGCGGTACAGCCACACCGCCAGCACGATCCCGGCGATCATGACTACCACTCCGGCCGCAAGGATGGCCGTGGCAAAGCCCTGGAACAGCCGGCCCATATCGCTGACCACGCTCACGCCGCCAAAGCCGCCGGCGCCGCCGCCCAGTTCTCCGATGATCTGGTCCACCACCTCCGGAGGCAGGTTCTCCGCCCCCTCGATGGTGACGCCGCCCATACCGCCGAAGCCGCCCAGGCCGTTGAAGGCGTCAAGGGAGATCCGAAACATCTGCCCGAACAGGAACCGGGCCAGCCCTCCAACAAAGGCGATCCCCAGCCCGGACAGGGCCACATACGCCCCCGCCAGCCAGCCATACCGCCGCGCCAGCCGGCCCAGAAACCCGGGCAGCCGGTCCAGGGCGTCGGAGGGGGCGGCGTTCTCCTGCCCGCGGGAACAGGGCTGAGGCCCCTCCGGCGGGGTCTCCGGCTCCGGGCCGGGACGGGACGGCTCCTTCTCGCTGAGCAGCTCGTCGGCGGTAACGCCGAAGGCCCGGGCCAGCGCCAGCAGCTTGTCCACCTCCGGGGTGGCGTCGCCCAGCTCCCACTTGCTCACCGCCTGGCGGCTGACGCCCACGGCGGCGGCCAGCTCCTCCTGGGACAGCTTCGCCGCACGGCGGTAGTAATATATTTTCTCATTCAGCTTCATAGGGGCCGCTCCTCTCCGTCAGGGGCCTCCTGACAGGCTCAGGATAGCACAAAACCCGGTTGCGGTCTACCAGCCGGGGCTGGAAATTTTCGCAACCCACGGTTGCGGAGGGCGGCTTCGCGGGAAATCCGGGTCTTCCACCGCTCCCGGAGCGACCGTCCCGCCGCCCCTGGCGACTCGCCCCTTCCCTTTCGCGGCAAAGTGTGCTATCATGGAGAAAACCAATGAAAGGGGCAATCCCCATGACCGACCGTGAACTCGTCGACCTGGCCTTCACCATGCTGGACCGCGCCTATGTCCCCTACTCCAAATTCCCCGTGGGCGCCGCCCTGGAGACGGCGGACGGCTCGGTGTTCACCGGCTGCAACGTGGAGAACGCCGCCTACGGCTCCGCCATCTGCGCCGAGCGGTGCGCCCTGCTGAAGGCGGTGAGCGAGGGCCATCGCGACCCGGCGCGGATCGTCGTCGCCGGGATGGGGGAGGACTACTGCTGGCCCTGCGGGTCCTGCCGGCAGATGCTCTATGAGTTCAACCCGGACATGGAGGTGCTGTGCGCCAACCGGGACCTGGAGTTCGTCAAGGTCTCCCTCCGGGAGCTGATGCCCCACGGATTCGGCCCCGCTTCCCTGAATTAAAGGAAAAAAGGCTTGCAATTTGCCGCCGCCCGCTATATGCTGAGACCGGCAAAATCCATCTGGAAAGGATGTTCTCATTATGGTAATCGTCATGAAGCCCGGCACCAGCCAGGCGAAGATCAGGGCCCTGGTGGCCCGTCTGGAGAGGGACCACGGCGTCAAGGTGGGCATCACCAACGGCGTGGACTGCTCCATCCTGGGCCTGGTGGGGGACACCACCCACATCGATATGGACAAGCTGTCCATGAACGAGGATGTGGAGCGGGTCATGCGGGTGCAGGAGCCCTATAAAAAGGCCAACCGCAAATTCCACCCGGAGGACACCGTGGTGGACGTGAGCGGGGTCAAAGTGGGGGGTGGCACCTTCGCCGTCATCGCGGGACCCTGCTCGGTGGAGAGCGAGGAGCAGATCGTGGGCATCGCCCGGGACGTGATGGCCTCCGGGGCCTCCATGCTCCGGGGCGGCGCCTTCAAGCCGCGCACCTCCCCCTACTCCTTCCAGGGCATGGGCGCCCCCGGCCTGGACCTGCTGCTGGAGGCCAAGGCGGCCACCGGCCTGCCCATCGTCACCGAACTGATGAGTCCGAAATACTGCGAGCTGTTCGAGAACGAGGTGGACCTGGTCCAGATCGGCGCCCGGAATATGCAGAACTTCGACCTGCTGAAGGAGGTGGGCAAGATGTCCAAGCCCATCCTGCTCAAGCGGGGGCTGTCCAACACCTACGAGGAGTGGATCATGTCGGCGGAGTACATCATGGCCTCCGGCAATGAGAACGTGATCCTCTGCGAGCGGGGGGTCCGCACCTTTGAGACCTACACCCGCAACACCCTGGACCTGTCCGCCATCCCCGCCATCCGCCGGATGAGCCACCTGCCCATCATCGTGGACCCCTCCCACGCCGCCGGTATGTACTGGATGGTGGAGCCTCTGGCCATGGCCGCCGCCGCCGTGGGGGCCGACGGGCTCATGGTGGAGGTCCACAACGACCCGCCCCACGCCAAGTGCGACGGGCAGCAGTCCCTCACCCCCGAGTCCTTCCAGCACCTGATGGACAAGGTAAAGCCCCTGGTGGACCTGGTGGGCAAGACGCTGGTGTGAGGCCTATGAAAACGCTGACCGTAGATCTCCCCGGCCGGGAATATGACATCCTCATCGGGCGGGGCCTGCTGGACGCCGCCGGGGAGCGCGTCCGGGCCGCCTGCCCCAAGGCCGGCCGTCTGTTTGTGGTCACCGACGACAACGTGGCCCCCCTGTACCTGGAGCGGGTGGAGGGCAGCCTGCGGGCCGCCGGGTTCGAGACCGCCGCCGCCGTCCTCCCCGCCGGGGAGGAGACCAAGTGCGGCCCCATGCTGCTCACCCTGTGGGAGCGGATGATGGACTTCGGCCTCACCCGCGCCGACGGGGTGGCCGCCCTGGGGGGCGGGGTCGTGGGGGACCTGGCGGGCTTCGCCGCCGCCACCATCCTCCGGGGGGTGGACTTCATACAGATCCCCACCACCCTGCTGGCCCAGGTGGACTCCTCCGTGGGCGGCAAGGTGGCCATCGACCTGGACCACGGCAAGAACCTGGCCGGGGCCTTCTGGCAGCCCAGGCTGGTGCTCATGGACCCGGACGCGCTGGACACCCTTCCCCTGCCGGTGTTCATGGCGGGGATGGCGGAGGTGCTGAAATACGGCTGCATCCGGGACGGGGAATTCTTCGACTTCCTGGCCGCCCGGCCCTCTCGGGAGGCGCTGATGGGAGAAATCGGGCACATCCTGTACACCTGCTGCGACATCAAGCGCCGGGTGGTCATGGAGGACGAGCGGGACACCGGTCTGCGGATGATCCTGAACTTCGGCCACACGGTGGGCCACGCCTTTGAGAAGGCGGGCAATTACACCAAGTGGAGCCACGGAGAGGCGGTGGCCGCCGGTATGTGCGCGGCCGCCAGACTGGGCGCCGCCCTAGGGATCACCCCGGCGGATGTGCCCGGAAAGATCAAGGCCGCCGTGGCCGCCCTGGGCCTGCCCACTTACATCTCCTGCGATTGGGAGACCATCGTGGAGGCTATCGGCCTGGACAAAAAGAGCGCCGGCAGCCGGATCAGCCTCATTTTGCTGGAGAAAATGGGCCATGCCGTACCCGTAAAGATGGAAAAAGAGGCGGTCCTCCGGACGCTGGAGACCGTTTACAAGGGGTGAGCGCATGAACATCACCATCACGCCCGCAAGGCTGGCGGGGACGGTCACGCCCCCCGCCTCCAAGTCTCAGGCCCACCGGGCGGTGCTGGCCCTGGCCCTGTCGGGCGGGGAGGGCGTCCTGTCCAACCTGTCCCCCTCTCAGGACATCGAGGCCACCCGGACCTGCGTCTCCGCCCTGCTGGACACGCCCGCCGGCTCTCTGCCCCTGCTGGACTGCGGGGAGAGCGGCTCCACCCTGCGGTTTTTGATCCCCGTGGCCCTGGCCCTCCGGGGCGGGGCGCGGTTCACCGGCCGGGGGAGGCTCATGGAGCGGCCTCAGGGACCCTACTTCGACATTTTCAAGGAAAAAGGCGTCTTTTACGAGCAAAAAGGCGGCGTTTTGACCGTCCGGGGGACCCTGCCCGCCGGGGAATACCGGCTGCGGGGGGACGTGTCCTCCCAGTTCGTCACCGGCCTGCTGTACGCCCTGCCCCTGCTGAACGGGGGCAGCGAGATCGTCCTCACCACCCCTCTGGAGAGCCGGGACTACGTGTCCATGACCCTGGACGTGCTGGACCGGTTCGGCGTGGCGGTGGACAATGACAACTATCAGCGCTTCCGCGTCCCCGGCGGCCAGAAGTTCCGCCCCAGGGACTTCACCATCGAGGCCGACTGGTCCCAGGCGGGCTTCTGGTACGCCGCCTATGTCCTGGGCAATCAGGTAAAGGCCGTGGGTCTGGACCTCCGCTCCACCCAGGGGGACAAGGTGATCGCCGCCCAGGCGGAGCTGCTGTCCAGGCCG
>CANQKJ010000101.1 GCA_947624465.1 uncultured Oscillospiraceae bacterium | reverse complement strand
TTCGGTCCGCTTCGGGGGGCCTGTTTTTGTGCGTCCTTTTTCGGAATTGTGCTTTGATTACAATGTTTCAACCTTCCCCTCCGGGATGCCGGAGAGGCACCGTTCCAAAAAGTCATCCGCCCAGTTCAACACGGTTCTCCCCCCTTCAAAATGCCCTCCATGGCCCGGACATAGGCCTGCCACTTCTCCTCCTTGTCCGCCAGGGCCTTCCGCCCCGCGCCGGTGAGACGGTAGACCACCCGCTCCCGGCCGCCCTCCGTCGTGTTGTAGGACGACAGCAGGCCGGCGTCCTCCAGCCGGTGGAGGAAGGGGTACAGGCTGCCCTGGCTCATGCTGAAGGCGTTGTCCGACAGCAGGGCCATCCGCTGGACGATCTGATAGCCGTACATATCCTCCCGGCTCAGCAGCTTCAGGATGATCAGCTCGTGGCTCCCCTTGGAGAGTTCCTTGTCCACCCGCATGATGATACCTCCTTTTCAGAGGTATTATATACCTCTTGTTCCGATGTGTCAAGGGGAAATTTCACGTCCGGCCCCCGCTTGACTATCCCTCCCCGCCGTGTTAGTATAGTCGGGATATAGAGTAAAAGGAGCGCAAATCCGCCATGGAAGCCACCGAAAGAGACAAAAGCAATCCCCTCGGTTACGAAAAGATATCCACGCTGCTGAAGCAGTTCGCGGTGCCCAGCGTCATCGCCATGCTGGTCAGTTCCCTGTACAACATCGTGGATCAGATCTTCATCGGCAACAGCCCCGCGGGCTATCTGGGCAACGGGGCCACCAACGTGGCCTTCCCGCTGACCACCATATGCCTGGCCATCTCCCTGCTGTTCGGCGTGGGCGGCGCGGCCTTCTTCGGGCTGAGCCTGGGCCGGGGCGAAAAGGACAGGGCCGCCCAATGCGTCAGCAGCGTGCTGTATATGTCCGTCATTTTCGGCGTGGTCTACGCCGTGCTGGTGGAGGTCTTTCTCACCCCCATGCTCAAGGCCTTCGGCGCCACGGCGGACATCCTGCCCTACGCGGTGCAGTACGCCAGCATCACCGCCATCGGTATGCCCTTCCTCATCTTCACCAACGCCATGAGCAATCTGGTCCGGGCGGACGGCAGCCCCCGGTACTCCATGGTCTGCATGGTCACCGGCGCGGTGGTCAACACCATCCTGGACCCCATCTTCATCTTCGTGTTCCACTTGGACGTGGCCGGCGCGGCCATCGCCACCACCATCTCCCAGGTGGTGTCCTTCGCCATCACCCTGGCCTATCTGCCCCGGTTCCACAGCGTCTCCCTCTCACGGGAGGACTTCCGTCCCCAGCCCGCCATGGGGGGAAAGATCGCCGCCCTGGGCATGAGCAACTGCCTGACTCAGCTGAGCATCCTGCTGCTGCAGATCGTGCTGAACAACTCCCTGACCCATTACGGCGCCATGACCGTCTACGGGGAGAACATCCCCATCGCCGCCGCCGGCATCGTGATGAAGGTGAACTCCATCCTGGTGTCGGTGTTCGTGGGGCTGTGCCAGGGCTCCCAGCCCATCGAGAGCTTCAACTACGGCGCGAAGCAGTACGGCCGGGTGAAGGCCACCTATCTGCTGGCCGTCAAGTGCGCGCTGACGGTGTCGGTGGCGGGCTGGCTGATCTTCCAGCTCTTCCCCCAGGTGGTCATCGGCATCTTCGGCTCCACCGACGACCCCATCTACATGGAGTTCGCGGTGCGGTTCCTGCGCACCTTCCTGTTCATGACCTTCCTCAACTGCGTCCAGCCCCTGTCCTCCAACCTGTTCTCCGCCATCGGCCAGCCCGTCAAGGGGGTGCTGCTGTCCCTGTCCCGGCAGGTGATCCTCCTCATCCCGCTGATGCTGGCGCTGCCCCTGTTCTGGCAGATGGACGGCCTGCTCATCGCCGCCCCCATCGCCGACGGGCTCGCCTTCCTCCTGAGCATCCTCATGGTGCGCCGGGAGTTTAGGATCATGGACCGAATGGCGCTGGAAAACGCCTGATATACACGGCAAAAGGCCGCCCGCGGGCGGCCTTTTTTTGCGCGAAAAAGCGCCGGGGCATCTCTGCCCCGGCTGAAAAGGATGGAGGATAGAATGAAAAAGAAAATCGCCTCTTGCGATTATTAGGATAAAGGCCATCTGTTACAGAAATTCAGCGGCAAATGTTAAATAAAGATTAAATCTCCGGCCTTTTCCTCAAGCGGGACTCAGTCCCGCAGGGTCAGGGACACCGGGCAGTGGTCGCTGCCCTGGATACCGGCGTGGATGGCGGCCCCCTCCACCCGGTCCAAGAGCCGCTCGGACACGATGAAGTAGTCGATGCGCCACCCGGCGTTGTTCTCCCGGGCGTGGAAGCGGTAGCTCCACCAGGAGTAGGCCCCGGTCAGGTCCGGGTTCAGCCGCCGGAAGGTATCGGCGAACCCGGAGGACAGCAGCCTGGTCATCTTCTCCCGCTCCTGGTCGGAAAAGCCGGCGTTCCCCCGGTTCGTCTTTGGGTTTTTCAGGTCGATCTCCTCATGTGCCACGTTCAGGTCCCCGCAGTAGACCACCGGCTTTGTCCTGTCCAGGCTTTTCAGGTAGTCCAGCAGGTCGTCCTCCCACTCCACGCGGTAGTCGATGCGGGCCAGGCCCTCCTGGGCGTTGGGGGTGTAGCAGTTCACCAGCCAGAAGTCCGGGTACTCCAGGGTGATGAGCCGCCCCTCGTGGTCGTGCTTCTCCACGTCCATGCCGCAGGCGACAGACAGCGGCTCCTCTTTTGTGAACACGGCGGTGCCCGAGTAGCCCTTCTTCTCCGCCGAGTTCCAAAACTCGTGATACCCCGGCAGGTCCACCTCCGCCTGGCCCCGCTCCATCTTGGTCTCCTGCAGGCAGATCACATCCGGCTGCAGCCCCTCCAGGGATTCCTGAAAGCCCTTCTTCAGGCAGGCCCGCAGGCCGTTCACGTTCCAGCTCACCAGCCTCATGACGGCGATCCCTCCTCAAGTGGTTTTCCTTTACAGCGTCTGATCTCCCCGGCCAAAACGGCGATGCTGTACCCCAGCGCCGCCAGCATCGCCAGGGCCTCCAGCGCCATGACGAACTGATAGCGGCCCAGGGTGATCACGTGGTTATATTTCAGCCGGATATAGACCAGATACGAGGCCAGAGAGGCCCCCTCCGCCAGGACCGCCGCCGGAAGTCTTCGCAGCTCGGCGCAGGCCCAGCACAGGCACAGCACATCCGCCAGGATGAAGTACCGGTCGTGCATATGGGGCAGCAGGAAGGGGACGCCGGTGACCAGCACGGCGGCCATGGCCATCGCCGCGCCCCGGTCCATCCGCCGGCCCAGCCACAGGGCCAGCAGGAGCAGGGCCAGCACCAGGGCAAAGGCCGCCAGGATGCCCACCCGGGCCGCCAGGGCCTTGTCCACGTCCAGTCCCGCCGGGAGGAACTGATACACCGAGGGAGCGTTCAGGGACAGCCGGTCATTGTACTCCCCCGCCTGGTGGAAATAGACGCTCAATATCTCCCCCAGGGGCTTGCCCAGCCGCAGGGCGGGCAGGATGGTGGCCAGATAGGCCAGCGGGAAAGCCATCAGCTCCCGGAAGCGCACCTTTTTCGCCAGCCACAGCGCCCCCCACAGGGGCATGAGGAACACCGTCTGGAGTTTGAAGGAGAAGGCCGCCGCCAGCAGGACCACCGAGGGGACGTTCCGCCCCTCCAGCACCAGGGCCAGGGCGTGGAGGCACAGCGCGGCGTAGATGGCGTCGCACTGGCCCCAGAGGGAGCCGTTGAGCACCACCGTGGGCAGGACCAGCAGCAGCGCGAAGGCCGCCAGGGGCGCCGGGTCCCCCTCCCGCCTCCCCCGGAGGACATTGACCAGCCGGAAGCCGCCCCAGGCCAGCAGCACGTCGAACAGGACGGAGAACAGCTTGATGGCGTACAGATCGGGGGCCTTCAAGTAGGAGACGGCCGCCAGGAAGTACAGGTAGGGCGCGTTGTAGTCCCCCACGCTGCCGGCGATGGCGGCAAAGCCCCCGTTGGCGCGGAAATACTCCATCCAGCGGGCCAGGAAGGTGGCAAAATCATGGCTCTCATAGTTCAGGCAGCAGGCCCGGAGCAGCATGGCCGCCCCCACCGGCAGGAGCATCCCCAGCAGGGCGGCCGGCCCGGCCCCCTCCAGCCTCAGCAGCAGCAGAGCGAGCGCCGCCAGCGCGGCCAGCGTAAGGCCCGCCGCCAGACGCTGTCCCGGCTCGCCCAAGGCGGGGCCAAAGGTCCCCGAGCCTCCCTCGTTGAAGGCCTCCAGCCAGGTGATGTCCAGCTCCACGGCGGCCCAGACCGCGCCCGCCAGGCAGAGCAGACCCAGGGCGCCGCACACTGGCGGGATATATCGTTTCCAACTTCGATCCATGGGCGGCCTCCCCGAAAAATGTTACCTTATATTTTACCGACTGTCCGTTTCCCTTGTCAAGTCCCGCGGCCCGACCGCCCGGATTTTTCCCCGCTGAAAAATTTTAAAATTCCCTCTTGCTTTTTCTTTTGCGGTGTGTTACTATACTAAGGCTGTAAGGCAAAAGTGAATATCCGGGTGTGGCGAAGTTTGGTATCGCGCTTGAATGGGGTTCAAGAGGCCGCTGGTTCGAATCCAGTCACTCGGACCATCTAATGATAATCCGAACTACATTATCCAAGTGGGTAATGTGTTCGGATTTATCATTTCTATTGAGAATATTCTTTGGCGAGCAAGGGCGGGAAGCATATTCCTGCCCTTGCTATTTCCAAATTGGTGTACTATACTTAACGAGCAAAGCGGGATTTGAAAGCGAGGTACGGCAGCAATGAAGCGAGGTTCATATATTAGCGTAGGACTGAGTGTGGGACTATCAATGAGTATCCTTTTCAGTGGGATTTTTTGTAAGATATTAGAGAGTTACGCCGGAATCGGGGTGGGAATCTGTTTCGGCGTCGCATTGGGTTGTATAGCGTTGTTGCTATGTAGAGCATATACAAAAAAGAAGTGATCCGCCGCGCGCAGTCCCCGCCCCGCCTCCCGGCGCATAGGCTGCTGCGGGGTGATAACGATGACACACGACGCGCGTCCGTCGGCGATCGCCTGTATCCGCGGCGGGGACGCCCATCCTGCCCTGCGCGGCACCGTCCGGTTCATACCCCGTGAGAACGCCACGATGGTCATTGCGGCGATCACCGGGCTGCCGGACACCGATACGGGTTTCTTTGCTTTCCACATCCATGAGGGCGGGTCCTGCCATGGGGCCGGCTTTCCCGACACCGGCGGCCACTACGACCCAAACGGCCGGGAGCACCCGCGTCACGCGGGGGACCTCCCCTCCCTGCTCTCCAATCACGGGTCGGCCTATCTGGCGGTGCTGACGGACCGGTTCCAGGTGGGAGACGTGATCGGCAGGACCGTGGTGATCCACAGCCAGCCGGACGACTTCAGGAGCCAGCCCTCGGGAAACGCGGGGAGCAAGATCGCCTGCGGCGTGATCCGCAAAATCTGACGGCCCGTATTCCGATCCGATACCCGGTTTTGCAAAAAGGACTCCGAATCAGAGATTCGGAGTCCTTTCCGGTTTTTTTGCCTCTTAAATTGCCTCCAGCGCCTGCCTCAGGTCCTCGATCAGGTCCTCCTTGCTCTCCAGCCCGCAGGACATCCGCACCAGCCCGGCGGGGACACCGGCGGCGGCCAGCTCCTCCTCCGACATCTGCCGGTGGGTGGAGGTGGCGGGGTTGAGGCAGCAGGTGCGGGCGTCGGCCACGTGGGTCTCGATGGCGGCCAGCTTCAGATGGGCCATGAAGGTCTCGGCGGCGGCCCGGCCGCCCTTCAGCTCGAAGGACACCACCCCGCAGGAGCCGTGGGGCAGATACTTCTCCGCCAGGGCGTGATAGGGGTCGGAGGGCAGGTCGCAGTAGTGGACCACCTCCACCTTGGGGTGGCTCTGGAGGAACTCGGCCACGGCCAGCCCGTTCTCGCAGTGGCGGGCCATGCGGACGTGGAGGCTCTCCAGGCCCAGGTTGAGGTAAAAGGCGTTCTGGGGGGACTGGATGGAGCCGAAGTCCCGCATGAGCTGGGCGGTGCATTTGGTGATAAAGGCCCCGCCCAGACCGAACTTCTCCGCGTAGGTGACGCCGTGGTAGCTGTCGTCGGGAGTGGTGAGGCCGGGGAACTTGTCGGCGTGGGCAAACCAGTCGAATCTGCCACTGTCCACGATGGCCCCGCCCACCGCCGCCCCGTGGCCGTCCATGTACTTGGTGGTGGAGTGGGTGACGATGTCCGCTCCCCAGTCAAAGGGCCGGCAGCCCACGGGGGTGGCGAAGGTGTTGTCCACGATGAGGGGCACGCCGTGGGCGTGGGCGGCCTTGGCGAAGCATTCGATGTCCAGCACCGTCAGGGCCGGGTTGGCGATGGTCTCCCCGAACACGGCCTTGGTGTTGGGACGGAAGGCGGCCTCCAGCTCCTCCTCGGAGCAGTCGGGGGAGACGAAAGTGAAGTCGATGCCCATCTTCCGCATGGTCACGTGGAACAGGTTGTAGGTGCCGCCGTAGATGGTGGAGGAGGCCACCACGTGGTCGCCGCAGTTGGCGATGTTGAAGACGGCGTAGAAGTTGGCCGCCTGGCCGGAGGAGGTGAGCATGGCGGCGGTCCCCCCCTCCAGCTCGGCGATCTTGGCCGCCACATAGTCGTTGGTGGGGTTTTGGAGCCGGGTGTAGAAGTAGCCGCTGGCCTCCAGGTCGAACAGCCTGCCCATCTCCTCGCTGGTGGCGTATTTGAAGGTGGTGGACTGGATGATGGGGATCTGCCGGGGCTCCCCGTTGCCGGGGGTATACCCCCCCTGGACGCAGATGGTCTCGGGTCTGTACTGGCTCATATAATAAACTCCTTTCGATTTTCAGAGAACTTTCTCTCGCAAACGTGGCAACAGTATAGCACTTCACGGGGGAAAAGTCCACTGTTTTTCACGGCAGCGCGTTGAAAAAACTGGATCCCCCGTTTTGTGAAATACCGCTTTACTTTTCCCCTTTGGTCCGCTATAATATTGGAAGAAATCCACAATTTGCGGGTAGAGAGGAGCGTTCCCATGAAGCTGACCTTTTTCGGCGCCGCCAAGGCGGTCACCGGCAGCTGCCACTGCGTGGAGTGCGGCGGCCGCAAGGTCCTCATCGACTGCGGCCTGCAGCAGGGCCGGGACGAACGGGACAACCGGGAGCTGGATTTCTCCCCCAACTACATCGACGATGTGGTGCTGACCCACGCCCACATCGACCACTCGGGCCGGCTGCCCCTGCTGGTAAAGCTGGGCTTCGCCGGCAACATCTACTGCACCCGGCTCACCCGGGACCTGCTGGACATCATGCTGCGGGACTCCGCCCACATCCAGGAGAGCGACGCCCAGTGGGAGAACCAGAAGGGCAAACGGGCCGGCCGGGATCCGGTGGAACCCCTTTACACCGTGGCCGACGTGGAGAAGACCCTGCGCCACGTGATCCCCTGCGAGTACGGCCAGGAGATCGTCCTGTCCGACGCCATCAGGCTCCGCTTTACCGACGCGGGCCATCTGCTGGGCTCGGCCAGCGCGGAGCTGTGGCTCACCGAGGGCGCCGAGACCCGGAAGATCGTCTTTTCCGGCGACATCGGCAACCGGGAGCAGCCCATCATCCGGGACCCCCAGTACATCACCGAGGCGGACTACGTGGTCACCGAGAGCACCTACGGCGACCGCCTCCACGACATGGACGAGGTCCCCG
>CANQKJ010000100.1 GCA_947624465.1 uncultured Oscillospiraceae bacterium | reverse complement strand
TGCCCCTCCTGCTTCATGCGGGAGCTGGACATCGATATGTTCTTCGACGCGGACAAGGGCGAATACTACTGCATCCGGTGCGAGTACACCGGCACCGAGGAAGAGGTGCTGAAGGCCAATCAGCTGGCCCGCTTCCGCTATCGGGATATGCTCAGGCGGTTCGACTTCGACGCGCTGGAGGACTGACGCGGGCATGAGGAAATGGATGATCGGCGCGGACCTGTCCTCCCTGCTGGAGGTGGAGGCACGCGGCGGGAAATTTTACGACGGCGGCCGCCGGGACGACCCTATGGCCATCCTGAAAAGCTACGGGGTGAACACGGTGCGCCTGCGCCTGTGGAACGACCCCTATAATCCCGAGGGCGTTCCCTACGGCGCGGGGGGCTGCGACCTGGACTGCGTGATCGCCCTGGCAAAGCGGGCGAAAGCCCTGGGGCTGGACTGGCTGCTGGACTTCCACTACTCCGACTTCTGGGCTGATCCCGGCAAGCAGGTCATCCCCAAGGCGTGGCAGGGCCTGGATGAGGACGGCCTTGCCGCCGCGGTGGGGGACTTCACCGCCCAAACGCTGGCCGCCCTCAAAGCGGCCGGGGCGCCCCCCCAGATGGCGGCGGTGGGCAACGAGCTGTCCAACGGCCTGCTGTGGCCGGTGGGGAGGGTCCCCAGCTACCCCGCCATCGCCCGGCTGGTCAGCGCCGGCGTCAGCGCCGTGCGGGCCTACGACCCCGCCCTGCCGGTGATGCTCCACCTGGACGCCGGCGGCGACAACGCCCTCTACCGGCGGTGGTTCGACAACTACTTCGCCAACGGCGGCGCGGATTTCGACGTGATCGGCCTCAGCTACTACCCCTTCTGGCACGGGCCCATGTCCGGGCTGCGGGACAATATGGCCGATCTGGCGGAGCGGTACGGCAAGGACCTCATCGTGGTGGAGACCTCCATGGGCTTCACCATGGAGAACTACCAGAAGTACGAGGCGCTGGCCCCGGAGGACCGCAAGGACATGGCCACCAAGCCCGCCCTGGTGGAGAAGATCGACTACCCCATGACCCCGGAGGGCCAGCGGGAATTCCTCCGGGACCTGATCGCCCTGCTGCGGGACAACCCCAGGGCGGCGGGCTACTGCTGGTGGGAGCCCTGCTGGCTGCCCATCCCCGGGAGCCAGTGGGCCAACCGGGAGGGCTGGCTCTATGTGGGCGACCCCGGCCCCGGCGGCAACGAGTGGGCCAACCAGACCCTGTTCGACTACGACGGAAACGCCCTGCCCGCCCTGGAGGAGCTCCGGCGGGATCGGGAGAGGGGCGGCGCCCGCGCCGGGCAATAGAGAGATAAATAAGACCGCGGGGGCTGTCTGCCCCCGCGGTCCTCTTTCGCGGTCCCCGGCGGGTCCCGCGCTATTTCGAGATCTTGGAGAAGCCGTAGGTGTTGACCACCGCGTCGATAGGCTCCCCCCGTTTGCACATGGGGCAGTCCGAAGGGGAGTAAGAGGCGTAGTCGGTGAGGGTGTTGGTGTCGAAGATGGAGATCACGGGCAGGCCGTCCAGGTCGTTGACGGCGGCGTAGATGGAGGCCACCCCCAACACCTTGCCGCCGTAATACTCCACGCTCCGCTTGCCCTGCAGGGCCGTGGTACCGGTGGTCAGGGAGCAGGTGAGGATGAGGATGTTCTTCCCCTCCAGCATGAACCGGGCGTTGTCCCGGAAGATGAGCTTGCCCGTGCCGTCCAGCTCGCCCTTGATGATATACATATTGTCCCCCTCGCTGAGGGACTGGCCCCCGGCGCGGGTCAGCTCCCGGGCCAGACAGGCGCCCACGGCGCTGGTGCCGTCCATACAGAGGATAGAATCCACCTGGAAGCGGCCCTTCAGCTTGTTGGACAGCTCCCTGGCCACCGCTCTGCAGCCCTTCAGGCTGTACTTCTGGGCGGTCACGTCGATAAAGTAGTTGATATGGCTGTGCCGTGTGGCAAAATGGCCCTTGGCCGCCAGCAGCGGCATACCTCCGATGTTCAGAAGAGGGAAGAATTTAGGTTCCATAGCTGTATGCCTCCTTTTTTGTTTCCGGTCTTTCATCCATAGCTGTGCAATACGCCCATTTCGCGTGGACAGCTTGCAAAACTTTTTGGATAGTTTGATTATAACAGCCTTAGAAGCATTTGGCAATAGGCATTTTGATTTCTTCCGCTTCGCGCGGGGACGGGCGGGAAAAGTCCGCTTCCTATTTCGGGACGGCTGTGGTATAATATCCACGCACGGTGTGTAAAGCACACCGGTCCGCCGTAGGCGGACATACTTTACCGGCGCCCCGGGCGCCGTGGGAACAGCGGAAGGAGGACGGCTTTATGGACCGCTTTGACGGGATCGACCTGGAGGACTGCCCCTGCTGCGGCGGCGTGGGGAGCATCGAAGAGGAGGGCGGCTGGTGCGTGTATGTCCAGTGCCTGGACTGCGGCGCCCACACCGCCGAGTTCGCCTATAAAAACGAGGCCGAGCGGCTTGAGGCCGCCCGGAAGGTGGCCGCGAACTGGAATCTCAGAAAGGTGATCGCCCCCGGCCCCGGAGAGTGACGGGAAGGGACCTTCGGAAGCTCCGGACCGAAAACACGGAGGCGCGTGACGAACAGAGACGCGGGACCGGAGGGATGCTCCGGGTCCGCGTCTCTGTGTTTTGGCTGTGGACCGCCGAAGGCGGCTTTTTTGGGGAGATGCGCCCTCACTGGTTCCCGGGCCGGTTGAGCATCACGCTGTCCCGGTTCATCTTCTGGCGCAGCAGCAGGAAGTTGGGCATACCGCCGGCGGCGCAGGTCTGCCTGGCGATGGTCTCGGCGTAGGGGAAGAGCTGCTGGTAGCACTGGACGTGGAAGTCCTTCTTGTCCTCGTCGGTGACATAGCCGGTGATCTCAAAAATGCCGGCCAGCTCCAGGGAGATGAAGAACCTGTGGTCGGGGCCGTCGGTCTTGTCCTTGACGCACTGGTAGAGCTTGGCCATGCAGCGGGTGCTGTCCTGGTTATAGTTCACCGAGAAGGAGAAGTTGTTCTCCAGCTGGATCTGGCCGGGCTTGTCCAGCTTGTTGAAGAATTGCAGGTCCTGGAGCTTATAGGAGAGCATATTGAGTTCCGCCATGGGGGGACACCTCCGAACAGTCAGATTCAAGTGTCCCCATTGTACCACAGCGGGGAAAAATCTACAAGCCCCCGGGAAAAATGTTTACAAAAACCGGGCCGGAGCAGAAGCTCCGGCCCGGACGGGAGCGCTGAACGGGCCTCCGGGAGGAAACCGGGATCAGAGCCTGTTCAGTTCGCAGTCGCCGCTGGCGGTGCGGATGTGGCAGACCGGCCCGCCGCCGTTGACGTCGAAGGAGATATGGCGGCCCTCCAGGCGGCCGGCCGCGAAGTCGGAGGCGAACTCGCCGCTGGCGGTCACAAAATCCACGGAAAAGGAGCCGCCGCCGGGGATGCCGATCTCCACGTCCCCGGACCGGGTGGATACCTCCAGGGCGGGGGGAAGGGCCTTCAGCTCCAGCTCCACGTCGCCGCTGACGGAGGAACAGCTCACGGCGCAGGGGGAGCCCGAGCGGGCCCGCAGATCGCCGCTGGTGGAGGACAGAGCCAGAGAGGAGAAGTTCCCGTCCAGCTCCATATCGCCGCTGACGGAGCCGACCTCCGCCGCGTCGGCCTGGCCGACGGTCAGATCGACGTCGCCGCTGACGGTGTTCACGATGAGCCTGCCGCAGCGGTCCAGCTCCACCCCGGCCTCGCCGGACACGGTGCGCACCTCCAGGGCGTCCACCGGCTCGTTCAGGTCCACGTCCACGTCGCCGCTGGCGGTGGAGGTCAGCCGAATGGTACCCCAGGGCCGCCGGGGGAGGGTCAGCTCCACGTCGGCCAGGCGCATCCCCCGGCGGAGGAAGAAGCCCCGGCTGGCGGTGCCCCCCTGCCGGATGGTGAGCACGCTGTTTTCCGCCCGGACGTCCAGGTCGTCCACATCGCCGCCGATGACCACGTCCCCCTCCGGGGTGTCGTCCATGCGGACGGTGATGTCGCCCCCCACCTCCACGTCGATGGCGGTCAGGGGAGCGCCGAAGGACTGGAAGGCGTAGTCTCCGCCGGGCAGGTGCTCCATCCAGGCGCCTCTGCCGTGGAAAAGGGGGCCGCCGGGGCCGTTCTCCGGGCCGGGAGGGGGCGGCGGGGGAGGCGTGTCCGGGCCCTCGGGCCGGGGCGGTGCAGGAGGAGCAGGCGGGGCTGGAGGCGCGGGCGGCGCCGGCGGCACAGGGGGCTTTGGAGGCTCGGGCGGCCTGCCCGGGTCCACCGTGATGTGTACGTGGCCGTTGGGGGAGGTATAGGTGTAATTCCCGTCCCGCTTTACTGAGTCCTTGATATCCCTTGCGGCGTCCTTGGCCTGCCGGACCGCCCCTTTCGCGGCCTCCATGGCGTCCCGGACGATGCCGTCCACGTCCACCGCGCCGATGGCGGTCTGGGCGGCCTTGACCGCGTCCCGGATGATGTCGCTCACATTCTTCAGCATCCCGTCCAGGTCGTCGGCCTCGGCCTCCGGCGACCGGCCGGGGAGAGGCTGGTCCGGCTCCAGGCTGTTCAGGTAGTCCACCAGCTCGGCGGTATCCCCCAGGTCGTCCAGGGCGGCCTGATAGGCGGCCGCCTCGTCCACGCCGCCGGCCAGCATATCGGAATAGCGGGCGAACAGGTTGTCGGACAGCTCCTCGATCAGCTCCGCCTTGGCGGGTGTGTCCGGCGCGCCGGTGAGCTGGGCGGCGATGGCGGCGGACAGTTTTTCTTTTACGTTTTCCATGGTTCAGGCCTCCTTTTCACAGTTGCAGATGAGGGCGTCCAGCAGGACCCGGGTGTTGACCCACTCCCGCCGGCCCGCCTCCCAGGCCTCACGGCCCGCCTGGGTGATGGCGTAGTACCGGCGGCGGGCGCCGGGGCCGTCGTCCCCCCAGTAGGAGGTGATGAGGCCCTGCTGCTCCAGCCGCTTGAAGGCGGTGTACAGGGTGGCCTCCTTCAGGCCGTAGGCCCCGCCGGTCAGCTCCAGGATTTTTTTGTTGATCTCATAACCGTAGTTGTCCCCACGCAGTAATTGTGTTAGAATGATGGTGTCGGTGTGGCCGCGCAGGGTGTCTGCCGAGATGGACATATCACATCTCCTTTCTCAAATCATGGGGGGCCAGGGACCGCCGATGGCCGTGTCCGGCCAGAGCGGATGGAATACCAGAGGTGTGTCCCTTCGGAAAGCCCGGGGCGGATTGGGTTCCCTCACCTGGCACATAGGCTGCCAGAGCCTCAGCCGGGGCAGGGCAAAGCTGAAGTGCAGGGTGCGGTTTTCGGTGGTCAGGGCGATGGAGGCTGTCATGATAAGGCTCCTTTCCCGCGGCGACGGCACGTCGATATGCGGAGATACATCGTGTGTTGAAGTATCTTGCGAGGCTAATATAACACGAGATACCTCACCTGTCAAGGTATTTTTGCGAAAAATTTCAAAAAATATTTTGGGCATACTATGCCCCAGTGGAAAGGATGAAAGATCAATGAGCGATTGCACCCATGACTGCTCCTCCTGCGGGGAGAACTGTCCCAGCCGGGAGGGCGGGAGCGTCCAGGACTTCCGCAAGCCGCCCCACGAGCTGTCCCACATCAAGAAGGTCATCGCCGTCATCAGCGGCAAGGGAGGCGTGGGCAAGTCCGCCGTCACCTGTTCCCTGGCCGCGGCCATGGCGAAGCGGGGCAAAAAGGTGGGCATTTTGGACGCGGACATCACCGGCCCGTCGGTGCCCAGGGCCTTCGGCATCGCGCAGCGGGCCGAGGGCAGCGAGCTGGGGCTGTACCCCGCCGTCACCGAGGGGGGCATCGAGATCATGAGCCTGAACCTGCTGGTGGAGCGGGAGACCGACCCGGTGGTGTGGCGGGGACCCGTCATCGCCGGGGCGGTGGAGCAGTTCTGGACCGACGTGATCTGGGGCGATTTGGACTACCTGTTCGTGGATATGCCCCCCGGAACGGGGGACGTGCCCCTGACGGTGTTCCAGTCCCTGCCGGTGGACGGGGCCATCGTGGTCACCGCGCCCCAGACGCTGGTGGGGATGATCGTCACCAAGGCGGTGAAGATGGCCGGGATGCTGGACATCCCCGTGCTGGGCCTGGTGGAGAACTACAGCTATTTCAAGTGCCCGGACTGCGGCGGGGAGCATCCCGTGTTCGGGGAGAGCACCATCGACACGCTGGCGGCCCACCTGTCCCTGCCGGTGCTGGCCAAGCTGCCCATCCAGCCGGAGCTGGCCCGGGCGGTGGACAGCGGGAAGCTGGAGAGCTTTGCGCCCAACCCCATGGAGGAAGTGGCCGCCCGGCTGGACGGCGAATAACAGCGCGCGGAAGGACGGCCCGGAGGGAACTCCGGGCCGCCTCTTTTTCGGTTGCGCGCCGAGGGGAAATCTGTTACAATATAAGAAATTCGACAAAATTCGACAGGCGGAGCGGAGACAGGCCGTCCCTCCGGCAGGTTTTACCGGGGA
The DNA here is from genome assembly GCA_947624465.1 of uncultured Oscillospiraceae bacterium. Taxonomy (GTDB): domain Bacteria; phylum Bacillota; class Clostridia; order Oscillospirales; family Oscillospiraceae; genus Enterenecus. The sequence goes on along the minus strand of CANQKJ010000100.1, from coordinate 1,272 downwards.
AGGGACGGCGAAATCCGCACAGCATAGGAATGAGAGAGAACGGAGGTGGAGCTGGTGGATCTGGAGAGCCTGGACCGGGGCGCGGCCCGGACGGCGGGACTGCTGCGGGTGCAGCTGGCACAGATGACGGCGGCAAGCCAGCTGCTGGAGCAGACCGCCACCGACGCCGGGAGCCGTGAGCAGCTCGCGGCGCTGGACCAGAGCATCTGCCGGATGCTGCGCATCGTGGGGCGGATGGAGCTGACCTACCGCCTGGGGGCGGACGCCCCACGGATGGAGCCGACGCTGGTGAATCTGGCGGAGCTGGTCCGGGAGCTGGGCCGGGAGATGACCGCCCTGCTGGCCGGGGCTGGCGTGGAGCTGAGCGTTCGCTGTCCCGAACGGATGAGCGCCTTTGTGGACGGAGGGCTCATCCGGCAGCTTTTGCTGGAACTCACGTCCAACGGGGCGAAGGCGGGGAAGCGGGTGAGCGTCACCCTGACAAAAAAGGGGGACAGCGCCTCCCTCACGGTGGAGGACGACGGCCCCGGCCTGCCCCCGGAGAAGCTGGAGACCCTGTTCTCCGGCGGAGGGGAGAACGTGCCCGACTGGCGGAAGGGCGGAAACGGCGTGGCCATCGCCCGGCGGATCGCCGCCCTCCACGGGGGACGGCTCATGGCGGACGCGGCCCCCGGCAGGGGCCTGCGTATGGCGGTCACCATCCCCCTGGGGCTGGACCGGGTCCCGGGCCTGCTGGAAAGCCCCCCGGCGCGCTGGGAGGAGGGCGGCTTCAGCGAGGCGCTGGTGGGCCTGAGCGATCTGCTGCCCGCGGGACTGTTCGCCCCGAAGGAGACAGAATGACGGCTGAGGGCGCGGCGGGTCTCCCCGCCGCGCCCTATGTACATATCCCCGTGGCAAAAGGAGGGGAAGAGGCCCTTTTTCCTTGACTTTTCGCGGCCGAGGCAATACAATATAGGCCGACGCACCGGAAAAGGGCGCCGGCCATAGTTTTGGGGATATAACATTTTATATACAAAGGGTTGAGAGATCATGGCACAGGACAAAAACAAGCAGGTCACCCAGATCACCGACATGGAGGAGGACTTCGCCCAGTGGTACACCGACGTGTGTACCAAGGCGGACCTCATCGGCTACACCAGCGTGAAGGGTATGTTCATCCTCCGTCCCTACGGCTACGCCATCTGGGAGAACATCCAGAGAGAGATGGACGCCCGCTTCAAAGCCACCGGCCACACCAATGTGGCTATGCCTCTGCTGATCCCTGAGAGCCTG
>CANQKJ010000099.1 GCA_947624465.1 uncultured Oscillospiraceae bacterium | reverse complement strand
CGTGAACCTGCGCTCCGCCGTGTCCATCGCCCGGCGGCTCCAGGACCCGCTGGCCGAGCTGGTAAAGATCGACCCCAAGGCCATCGGCGTGGGCCAGTACCAGCACGATATGCCCCAGGCCCGGCTGGGCGAGACCCTGGACGGCGTGGTGGAGGACTGCGTGAACGCGGTGGGGGTGGACGTGAACACCGCCTCCGCCCCCCTGCTCACCCGTGTGGCCGGCCTCAACGGCACCACCGCCAAAAACATCGTGAAGTACCGGGAGGAGAACGGTCCCTTCACCACCCGGCAGCAGCTCTTGAAGGTCCCCAAGCTGGGGCCCAAGGCGTTCCAGCAGTCCGCCGGTTTCCTGCGGGTGCCGGAGAGCCAGTCCCCGCTGGACAACACCGCCGTCCACCCGGAGAGCTACGGCGCGGCGGAGAAGCTGCTGGAGCTGTCCGGCCACACCGCCGCCGACGTGAAGGCGGGAAACATGGCCGGCCTGGACAAATTCGTGGCCTCCTACGGGCAGGCGAAGGCCGCTCAGGAGTGCGGCGTGGGCGTGCCCACCCTGCTGGACGTGTGCGCCGAGCTGATGAAGCCCGGCCGGGATCCCCGTGACGAACTGCCCGCCCCCGTCCTCCGCACCGATGTGCTGGAGATCAGGGACCTGAAGCCGGGCATGGAGCTGAAGGGCACGGTCCGCAACGTCATCGACTTCGGGGCCTTCGTGGACATCGGGGTCCACCAGGACGGGCTGGTCCACATCAGCCAGATCGCCGACCGGTACATCAAACACCCCTCCGAGGTGCTGAGCGTGGGCGACGTGGTCACCGTGTGGGTGAAAGAGGTGGACGAGCAGAAGAAGCGCATCTCGCTGACCATGCGGAAGGACAGGCTGCCGAAGTAAAGGAGGCTCCCCAATGGGAAAACTCTATCTGGTCCCCACCCCCATCGGCAATCTGGGGGATATCTCCCCCCGGGCGGCGGAGACGCTGGCGTCCGCCGACTTCATCGCCGCCGAGGACACCAGGGTGACGGTGAAGCTGCTGAACCATTTAGGCCTGAAAAAGCCCATGGTCATCTACCACCGGCACAACTGCGACGCCGCCGGCCCCGCCATCCTGGACCGCCTGCTGGCCGGGGAGGACTGCGCCCTGGTCACCGACGCGGGCACCCCCGCCATCTCCGACCCTGGGGAGGACCTGGTGGCCCTCTGCGCCCGAAACGGCGTGCCGGTGGAGTCCATCCCCGGCCCCTGCGCCCTCACGGTGGCCCTGTCCGCCTCCGGCCTCCCCACCGCCCGGTTCGTGTTCGAGGGGTTCCTGCCCACCAACAAAAAAAACCGCCGCGCCCGGCTGGAGGCCCTGGCGGGAGAGGAGCGCACCCTGGTCCTCTACGAGGCCCCCCACCGGCTGCGGGATACCCTGGCCGACCTGGCGGACGCCCTGGGCGGGGACCGCCCCGTCTCCGTCTGCCGGGAGCTGACCAAGCTCCACGAGGAGATCTGGCGGGGCGCCCTGGGGGAGGCCAAAGCGCGCTGGGCCGCCCAGGAGCCCAGAGGGGAGTTCGTGCTGGTGATCGCCGGCGCGCCTCGGGGAGAGGAGGTCCCTCCCGACGAGGCGGCCGCCCTCCAAAGCGTGGAGGAACTCCGCGCCCAGGGACTGCCTCTGAAGGAGGCAGCGGCACGGGCGGCGGCCTGTTTCGGCATAAAAAAACGCCGGCTCTATGAGCTGGCGCTGGGCAAGGACGAGACCGCCGATTGATTACAATTTGTTATAAAACCGAACTTCATAACCTGTCGCTTTAGCGCACAAAAATGCCGCCGGACTGTCTCAAACCGGCGGTTCATTTTTGCCGTGCCTGTGTTACTTGGCGTGGAGTTCCTTCATGCAGGCGCCGCAGACGTTCTTTCCCTTGTAGGAAATGATGTCCTTGGAGTCGCCGCAGAAGATGCAGGCGGGCTGATACTTGTTCAAAATGATCGAAGATCCGTCCACATAGATCTCCAGTGGGTCACGCTCCGCGATGTCCAGTGTTCGCCGGAGCTCGATCGGCAGGACGATGCGGCCCAGTTCATCGACCTTGCGCACGATGCCGGTGGCTTTCATTTTTTCTCCTCCTATTTTTTTGTCCCATTTCCACTACCAACCAGCCCCATTATAACATATCGTATAATTTTGTCAATGCAGAATTCGCAAAAAAAGTATATTTTTTAAATATTTTGTGGGAAATTTTCCAGTGCTTTTCCTGATTATGGTTATATTGTGAATTTTTATCTCATAGTTTGGGACAGGCTCGCTCTCGGAGACCTCCGGGGGCGCAAAAAAGGAGCGTGATCCCATGGCGATGTCGGTGATCTGGACGGTGATGGTGGGGGCGGCGGTGCTGTGCGGGCTGGCCACCGGGAACGGCCCCGCGGTGGCGAAGGGGGCGCTGGACGGGGCCGCCGCCGGAGTGGAGCTGTGCCTTTCCACTATGGGGGTCATGTGCCTGTGGACCGGGGTGATGGAGGTCATGCGCCGGTGCGGCATCGCCGACGGGCTCTCCCGGCTGCTGCGGCCCGTCCTGCGCCGCCTTTACCCCGGCTATGCCGGCGACCGGCGGGTGATGGACGCGGTGAGCGCCAATCTTTCCGCCAACCTGCTGGGCCTGGGCAACGCCGCCACCCCCCTGGGGCTGGAGGCCGCCCGGCTCATGGCGGAGGGTTCCGGCGGCACGGCCTCCGACGGGCTGTGTATGCTGGTGGTGTGCAACACCGCCTCCCTCCAGCTCATCCCCACCACGGTGGCCAGCGTCCGGGCGGCGGCGGGCAGCGCCGACCCCTTCGATATCCTGCCGGCGGTGTGGCTGGCGTCGGTCCTCTCCGTGGCCGTGGGGATCGCGGCGGCAAAGCTGTTCTCCCGGGTCTGGAGGTGAGCGGATGGACCTGTTCTTCACCATGCTGGTGCCCTGCCTGATGCTGGCGGTGGCGGCGGCCGGCCTCTTCCGCCGGGTGGACGTGTGGGGGGCGGTCACCGACGGGGCACGCACCGGATTGAAGGTCTCCCTCAGCATCATGCCGCCCCTCGTCGGCCTTTTGACGGCGGTCTATATGCTCCGGGCCTCCGGGGCGCTGGATCTGCTGCGGGAGGCCCTCTCCCCCGTCCTGACCGCCATCGGCATCCCGCCGGAGACCGTCCCCCTGCTGCTGGTCCGCCCGGTGAGCGGCTCCGCCGCCCTGGGAGTGGGCGCGGAGCTGATCGGGACCTACGGCCCCGACTCTCTCATCGGCCGCACGGCGGCGGTGATGCTGGGTTCTACCGAAACCACCTTCTACACCATCGCGGTATATTTCGGCGCGGCCAGGATCGGCAAAACCCGGTACGCCGTCCCCGCCGCCCTGTGCGCCGACGCGGTGGGCTTTTTGGCCGCCGCCTGGGCGGTGCGGCTCATCTTCGGCGGGTAAGGGCATAAAAAGAGGGCGGCCTGCGGCCGCCCTCTTGTCACACGCGGGTTCAGTCGATGGAGATCAGCTCGTACTCGGTGGAGCCCAGGCCCAGCGCCACCGCCGCCTTGACGGTGAGCAGCCCGTTGCGGGACTCGATCCGCTCGATCAGGGCCTTTTTGCCGGGGTCGGGGGAGTTGTACACCAGGTCCAGGCAGGCCTGATCCAGGGCCACCGGGTCCAGGGAGGCCAGGGCCCCGATGTCGGCCATGGCCGGGTCCTCGGCCACGTCGCAGCAGTCGCAGTCCACCGACAGGTTGGCCATCACGTTCAGGAAGGCCAGCTTGCCGCCGTAGTAGTCCATGACGGCCTTGTCCGCGTCGGCCATGGACTCCAGGAAGGCGTCGTGGTCGGCGGTCATCAGGGCCTTGAAGCCCTCGGCCCCGGAGCCGCCCACGTGGATATGCTGCTTGCCCTTGGAGGAGGCCAGGCCGATGGACATATTCTTCAGCGCGCCGCCGAAACCGCCCATGGGGTGGCCCTTGAAGTGGGAGAGGATGAACAGGGAATCGTAGTTCTTCAGGTGGCTGCCCGCATAGTTGACTTTCAGGTGTTTGCCGCCCTCGACCGGCAGCTCCATGTCGCCGTCCTCGTCCAGGATGTCCACCGGGGCGGCGTCGGTCCAGCCGTGGGCCTTCATGGTCTCCCAGTGGGCCTTGGTGGTGTTGCGGGTGCCGGCGTAGGCGGTATTGCACTCCACGATGGCCTGGCCCACATGGTTGATCACCGGACCCAGCAGGGCGGGACGGAGGAAGTTCTGGTTGCCCGTCTCGCCGGAGTGGATCTTGACGCCCACCCTGCCCTCCAGCTTCACGCCCAGCGTGTCGTACAGGCGGATGAGGGACTCGGGGGTGATGACTTTGGTGAAATAGACTTTGGACTTCATTGTTTTTCCTCCTGTTCCGTTACTTCCCCGGACTCCTCCGGCGGGGCGGAGGGGTCCTCTTTGCCGTCGTATCCGGCCAGCATCTCACCCGCGCCGTGCCGGTCCAGGCCGAAGCGGATGAGCCGGCGGGCGATGTCGTAGATGACGGCGAACAGCGGCACGCCCACGATCATGCCCAGGATGCCCCACAGCCCGCCGAACAGCAGGATGGAGAACAGCACCCAGAAGCTGGAGAGGCCCGTGGTATTGCCCAGGATCTTCGGGCCGATGAGGTTGCCGTCCACCTGCTGCAAAATCACGATGAAGATGAGAAAGTACACACAGTGCATGGGGTTTTCCAGCAGGAGCAGCAGCGCGGAGGGGATGGCTCCGATGAATGGGCCGAAGAAGGGGATGATGTTGGTGACCCCCACCACCACGCTGATGAGGGCGGCCGACTCAAATCCCATCAGGGAGGTGACGGCGAAGCAGATGACCCCGATGATGGCCGAGTCCACCAGCTTGCCCATGAGGAAGCCGTTGAACATCCTGTCGGCGTAGTGCATCTCGTCCTCAATGAGGCCTGCGGCCCGGCGGGGAAATACCCCGTAGAGGACCATCTTGGCCTGGACGGCGAACAGCTTGCGGCTGGCCAGGAAATACACGGAGATCAGGATGCCCAGGAACAGGTTTTTCAGCACGGAGAAAAACACCGCCACCTGGGTGGTGATCTGGGTGATGAGGGTGCTCACGGTGGGCATCAGGCCGGTCTTCATCCACTCGTTGAATTTGTCCACGGCGGTGGAGTACACCGAGTCCCACAGGGACTGGAGCTGGGGCTGGTCCTGCAGCACATCGTGGAGCCAGCGGTTGGCGTTGGCCAGCTGGCCGGGGATGGCGTTGGCAATGGCCACGACGCTCTCCCACACCTGGGGGATGACCAGCATCACCAGAGCCCAGACGATCAGCAGCGCCAGCGCCAAGGCCAGCACGATGGCCAGGGCGGAGCGGACGCCTTTTTTCTCCTTCAGCACAGGAATTTTGGCCAGCAGGTCCTCCAGCCGGTTGCAGACCGGAGAAAGCACGTAGGCGATGGCCGCCCCGTAGAGGAAGGGCATCAGGATCCCGGCCACCACGGCCGCGAACCGGGACAGCTCCGGCAGGCGGAACAGCAGGAAGAAGAACAGCAGGCTGACCACGATGACCGCCACGCCGGTGACGCCCAGCTTGATATATTTTTTGTTGTCAGGGTCCTTCAAGGCGATCGCCCCCCGGTGAGATCGGAACTCATCACTATAATAGCCAACTGCCGCGGAAAAGTCAAGCGCCGGCGGGCGAAAACCGCTATTCCCGCAGGTCCAGCTTCAGGGCGATGACGGTGCGGTCGTCCCCGCCGCCGGAGCGCTCCCCGCTCTCCCGCAGCACCCGGGCGGCCAGCTCCTGGGGGGAAAGCCCGTCGAACTCCGCCAGCAGGGAGCGGAGCCACAGATCGTCCCTGCCGGTGGTGACCCCGTCGGTCAGCAGCAGCAGACAGTCGCCGGCGGCCAGCTCCAGGGGGAACACGTCCGGCGGGCCGGCGGTGAGGCCCGCGGGGAGAGCGTCCCCCGCCAGCCGCTCCACCTGGGCCCCCCGGCGGAGGTAGGTGGGGGCGGCCCCCAGTTTATACACCGCCCCCTTCCCGGTGAACAGGTCCAGCCGCAGCAGGTCGATGGTGGTGAAGCCCCCCTCCTCCTCTCCCCGGAGGGCCAGGGCCTCCCCCACGGTCCCAAGGGCCTCCTCGGTGGGCAGGCCCGCCCGGAGGAACTTCTCCAGCAGGGAGAGAGCACACTCGCTGTCGGTGCGGGCGGCGGCGCCGCTGCCCATGCCGTCGCACAGCAGGAAGTTCAGCACGCCGGCGTCGTCCTTGAACCAGAGCCCCGCGTCCCCGCTGACCGGAGTGCCGTCCCGGTCGGCGGCCGCGCCCCCCGCCATCACCATCAGCGGCTCCCGCTGGCAGAGGCGGGCGGCGTCCTTCTCCCCCTCCCCCGCGCGGAGCGGGCAGCCCACCACCGACCCCAGCCGGGACAGCTCCTCCGGGGCGGAGAGGGCCTCCGCGCCGGGGCCGTCCACCTCGATGCGGAGATGGCCGTACCGGTCGGAGTACACCGCGCACCGGCCCTCCAGCCCCAGGGCGGCCATGTGCCGCTTCACCAGCCGCTGGCGGCGCACGTCCACCGCCGGCTCTTTGGCCAGCTCCACCGCCGCCCGGTCCAGCACCGCCGCCAGCTCCCCGTACTGGGCGCAGACGGCGGCCCGGCTCTCCCGGACCCGGCTGTCGTACCGCCGGCGCTGGAGGAGGGCGGCCAGCTCCCCGTTGGCGGCCATGAGAAAGGAGTCCAGCCGGGCGCACCGCTGGGCGAAGTAGGGCGGGAAGTCCTCCGGGCGGCCCTCCCCCCGGTCCAGCATGGCGGGAAGCGCGTCGGACAGGGCGGTGCGGGTGGCCTGGTACTCGGTCTGCCAGCACCGCTCCCGCTGCCGGCACTTGACGCACACCCGGTCGGCCGCCCGGTCAAAGAGGCGGGCGGCGTCCCCGTCGTTGAGCGGGACCTCCCGGCGGAAGGCGGTCCGCAGGGAGGCGGCCACCGCCCGGAAGGCGGAGGCGGTCTCCCCCAGCTGGGCGGCGGCCAGCCGTCTGGCCCTGGGTTCCTCCCCGGCGGGGGTTTCCTGCCGCGCCAGGGCGCTGAACCGGCGCAGGAGCCTGTCGGGCAGCAGCAGGAACACCGCCACCCCCACCGCCAGCTCCCGCAGGGCGGAGAGCGGGCCGGCCCCCTGCCCCGTCCAGAGGACCGCCGCGGCCCCGCTGAGGAGATAGGCCCCGGCGCAGAGGAGGCGGTTCTGCTTGGTGAACAGGCCGGAGAACAGGCCGGGGAAGGCGTAGATCAGCGTATAGCGGGGCGGCGTGCCGGCGGCGAAGTCCATGGCCAGCCCGGCGGCCACCCCGGCGACCGCGCCCACGCCCACCCCTCCCTTCCAGGCGCACAGCAGGGTGGCGGAGGCACACAGCACCCGCCCCAGGGAGTGGCCGGCCACCTCCACCCGGGCCAGGGTCATGGCCACCGTCGCCGCCAGCAGGAGGACCCCGGCGGTCTGGGGGACGGAGAGGCCCTCCTGCCCCCGGCGCCTCTCCCATACGTCGAAGGCCAGGCGATAGAGGTATACCGCCCCGCCGGTGAGGATCACCTCGGTGACGAAGCCCACCCGGTCCCCGGCCTCCCAGCCGGAGGCGGACTGGTAGACGAACCCCACCAGCCCGTTGAGGGCGGCCGCCACCGCCGGCATGAACCAGACTTTGCGGTAGATATCGAACTCCCCCAGGGCCAGGGCGATGGCGTAGACCATCATGGAGGCGGCCACGTACCGCAGGCCCTCCGCCAGCCCCCAGAAGGATAAGTACCCCAGGGCCGCCCCCAGCAGGGCGGATACCCCCTCCGCCCCGGGGCCGCTGACCCCCACCAGGGCCAGGGC
>CANQKJ010000098.1 GCA_947624465.1 uncultured Oscillospiraceae bacterium | reverse complement strand
GTGGAGGGCATCTTCGCGGCGGGCGACGCCATCACGGGGATCAGCTTCGTGATCAAGGCCATCGCGTCCGGGCGGGAGGTGACCTCGGTCATCGACCAGTATCTGGGCGGCGACGGGAACATCGAGGAGACCCTTGTGGAGCGGACGGCCGATCCCCATATCGGGGAGTTCCCCGGCTTCGGGACGCTGCCCCGCATCGAGATGGACGTCATCGACCCGGAGACCCGGGTGAAGAACGGGGACGAGAACGTCTATAAGACCTACACCTGCGAACAGGCCCACTGCGAGGCCCAGCGCTGCCTCCAGTGCGACCTGCGGCTCCAGCTGGAGACGGTGAAGCTCTGGAACGAATACGGAGGTGGCGCGTGATGGAGGAGAGACTGTTGAACCTGCCTGAGACCTGCTGCCCCGTGGACGAGCTGCTGAAATACGTCCGGGGCCACAAGTGCCTGGACTGCGGCAAGTGCGTCTTCGGCTACGAGGGCGCGGCCCAGCTGGAGATGACCCTGAACGACATCACCATGAAGAAGAGCCGCAGCTCCGATATGGACCAGCTCCGTAAGCTGTGCGGCCTGATGAAGACCCAGGCGCTGTGCGAGGACGGCGTGGAGCTGGCCGACACCGCCCTGGCGGTGATGGAGAAGTACGCCGACGACTTCGCCCAGCACGTGGCCAAGCGGAGCTGCAAGGCCGGCGTGTGCAAGCGGTTCGTCACCTATCACATCCTGGCCGACAAGTGCGTCGGCTGCGGCGACTGCATGGACGCCTGCGAGGACGACGCCATCCAGGGCCGCGCCAAATTCGTCCACGTCATTGACCAGGACGAATGCACCCAGTGCGGCAAGTGCAAAGAGGCCTGCGAGGAGGACGCCATCGTGGTGGCCGGCGCCATCAAGCCCCGGTGCCCGCCCAGGCCCATCCCCTGCCGTCGCTGACGGCCCATCCCTACGGATCTGATTTGAAGATCAAAATAAATCAACAATAAAAAACAGGAGGTCATTTATCATGGAAGAGCGCAGCAACATTTTTGACAAGATCGTGGAGCGCCTGACCGCCATGCTGGGCGAGAAGGACTACACCGAGGCCACCGCCTTTGCCGACCTGGGCATGAAGTCCGTCAACTACTCCTCTATGATCAACGTGCTGGAGGACGAGTTCGACGTGGAGATCCCCTTCATGGACTTCCGCCGCAAGGCCACCATCGGCGAGGCTGTCGACTACATCTGCAATCTGATCGACGGCTGAGAAAGGGGTACCTGAATGGAATCCAAAGGTATGTCCAACGGCCACGAGATCTTCTCTGAGAAGAGGATCATGAAGGGCGAGGAGATCGAGGTCTTCTATCGCCAGGCCCGCACCCCCGTCGACCCCGAGGAGGGGCTCGACCTGTCCAAGCTGGAGGGCATCGCCTCCACCGCCCACGGCTTCTGTGCCAAGTTCAACCAGCGCACCTATATGACCGAGGACGGCCTCATCTGCGAGCAGGACGTCCCCGTCATCCTCCGGGACGGCACCAAGATCTACACCGACATCTATCGCCCCAACACCACCGAGAAGGTCCCCGTGCTGATCTCCTGGAGCTACTACGGCAAGCGCCCCGGCGACGGCATGAGCGAGTGGCAGGTGATGGGCGTGGCCCCCGGCACCATCTCCACCATGGCCAAGTTCGAGTCCCCTGACCCCGGCTTCTGGTGCCACAACGGCTACGCCATCGCCAACGTGGACCCCCGCGGCACCGGCCACTCCGAGGGCGACATCGATATGTTCGGCTCCATCGACGCCCAGGACGGCTACGACTTCATCGAGTGGGTCGCCCAGCAGCCCTGGTGCTCCGGTAAGGTGGGCATGGGCGGCAACTCCTGCGTGGCCATGACCCAGGTCCGCATCGCCGCCACCCAGCCTCCCCATCTGGCCTGCATCGCCCCCTGGGAGGCCACCTGCGACATCTACCGTGAGTCCATCTACGAGGGCGGCATCCCGGCCCTGAGCTTCAACGAGTTCATCGTGGCGTCTCTCACCGGCCCCAACAAGATCGACGACCAGGTGGAGAACGGCCGCCGCTATCCCCTGATGAACGGCTACTGGGAGGATAAGATCCCCGACTTCAAGAAGATCCGCATCCCCGTGTACGCCTGCGCGTCCTGGCAGCACTTCCATCTCCACGGCTCCTTCAACTTCTTCCGCAAGATCCGCTCCACCAAGAAGTGGATGCGCGCCCACCGGGAGCAGGAGTGGCCCGATCTGTACAACACCGCCCACGCCATGGACCTGAAGAACTTCTACGACCGGTTCCTGAAGGACGTCCACAACTGCTTTGAGATGACCCCCCGCTACCGCATCGAGGTCATGGACGCCTACGACTACGACTATCAGACCGACCGGCCCGAGAAGGAGTTCCCCCTGGCCCGCACCCAGTACAAGAAGCTGTACCTCAACGCCGCCGACGGTTCCCTCAACTGGGAGAATCCCGCGGTGGAGAGCAAGGTCAGCTATGAGTCCAACACCGAGCAGGTCAACTTCGACATCAAGTTCGAGGAGGACACCGAGATCACCGGCTACATGAAGCTCCGTATGTGGGTGGAGGCCGACGGTCACGACGACATGGATCTGTTCATCACCATCAAGAAGCTGGACGAGGACGGCAACTGGCTGCCCACCAGCATCCTGGGCGAGCCGCACCCCGGCACCTGGGGCAAGCTGCGCGTGTCCCACCGGGAGCTGGACCCCAAGCTGTCCACCGATTTCGAGCCCGTCCTGTCCCACAAGCGGGAGCTGAAGCTCAAGAAGGGCGAGATCGTCCCCGTGGACATCGCCCTGGTGCCCACCAGCTGGATCTGGCACAAGGGCCAGCAGCTCCGGGTGGAGGTGGCCGGCCGCTACATCCGCGAGGGCTGGTTCGAGCCGCTGACCTGGGAGACCGACAACCACGGCCAGCACATCATCCACACCGGCGGGCAGTATGAGAGCTACCTGCAGATCCCCGTCATCCCGCCCAAATACAAGGCGGGCGATTACACCTATCGCTGAGAGGAGGAATTTGCCATGGGTATGATGGATGAGATCCTGCGCAAGGCCAAGGCCAATCCCCAGGTGGTGGCGTTCCCCGAGATCGGCGAGGAGAAGATCCTGAAAGCGGCGCAGGAGTGCGCCGCCCAGGGGATCTGCAAGCCCATGCTGGTGGGCAAGGGCGAGGAGATCAAGGCCTCCGTGGCCCAGTACGGCATCGACATGACCGGTATCTCCGTGTTCGACACCACCGATGAGGCCGCCTGCGAGGAGGTCTTCAACGCCTACGGCGAGGTCAACCCCGAGATGAGCGCCAAGGCCATCCGCCGCAAGGCCAAGGACGATATGTACGTGGCCCTGATGATGCTGGCCATTGGCAAGGTGGACGTGATGTTCGCCGGCATGAGCCACACCACCGGCGAGGTCATCTGGGGCGGCCAGACCATCGTGGGCCTGAAAGAGGGCGTCACCACCGTGTCCAGCATCGGCGTGTCTCAGATCCCCGGCTGGAACGGCAGCGAGGGCGACCTGCTCATCATCGGCGACAGCGCCGTGTGCGTCAATCCCGACCCCGCCGACCTGGCCTCCATCGCCGTGTCCGCCTGCGACACCGCCCAGGACCTGCTGGGCTGGGAGCCTCGCTGCGCCATGGTGTCCTACTCCACCGACGGCAGCGCCGAGAGCGAGCTGGTGGACAAGGTGCGCAAGGGCGTGGAGATCGCCCGGCAGATGCGGCCCACCTACGCCATCGACGGCGAGTTCCAGCTGGACGCCGCCATCGTCCCCGCCGTGGCCGCCAAGAAGGTCAAGCGGGAGAGCGCCGTGGCCGGCAAGGCCAATATCATCATCTGGCCCGATTTGAACGTGGGCAACATCGGCGTGAAGCTGCTGCAGATCTTCGGCCACGCCGACGCCTACGGCCCCGTGCTCCAAGGCTTCAAAAAGATCGTGTGCGACTGCTCCCGCAGCGCCCCCGTGTCCGAGATCGTGGGCAATGTGGCCATCGCCGGCGTCCGCGCCCAGAACTGCAAATAACCCATGAAGATTTTCGCCATCAATCCCGGCTCCACCTCCACCAAGATCGCCCTGTTCGAGGACGACAAAAAGCTGTTCCAGAAGAATGTGGACCACGACGCCAATGAGCTGAAAAAGTTCAAAGAGATCGCCGACCAGCTTCCCTTCCGCATGGAGACCATCCTTGCGGAGGTGGAGGCGGCCGGGATTGATCTGTCCCAGGTGGACGCGTGGTCCGCCCGGGGCGGCGGCCTGGTGGGCCTGGTCAGCGGCGTGTACGCCATCAACGACGTGATGCTGCGGGACGCCCGGGCCTGCGTCACCCGGCACCCCAACACCCTGGGGGTGCAGATCGCCCTGGAGCTGCAAAAGCGGTACGGCGGCGAGATGTTCTGCGTCAACCCCCCCGACGTGGACGAGCTGGACGACGTGGAGCGTATCACCGGCTTCCACGAGGTCTTTCGCCAGAGCAAGGGCCACCCCCTGAACCAGAAGGAGAACTGCATCCGCTACGCCGCCTCCCGGGGCAAACGGTATGAGGACATGAACCTCATCTGCTGCCACATCGGCGGGGGCGTGTCGGTGGCCGCCCATCGGAAGGGGCAGCTCTGCTGCTGCAACGACGCCCTCAACGGCGACGGCCCCATGGCCCCCACCCGGGCCGGCTGGGTCCCCGCCACCGATGTGATCCGCATGAGCTTCTCCGGCGAATTCACCGAGAAGGAACTCATCGACCGGGTGATGAAGCACGGCGGCCTGGTAGACCATCTGGGCACCGCCGACGCCCGGGAGATCGTGGAGCGCATCCATCAGGGCGACAGGTACGCAAAGCTGGTGTACGACGCGTTCATCCGCCAGCTTGCCAAGGCGGTGGGCGGCTGCGCCGCCGTCCTGGAGGGCAGGGTGGACGCCATCATCTTTACCGGCGGCATCGCCCACGACAAATATCTGGTGGACGAGCTGAGCCGCTATGTGGGCTGGATCGCGCCCATCTCCGTCCAGGCGGGCGAGTTCGAGATGGAGGCCCTGGCCGCCGGCGCCATCCGCGCCCTGAAGGGCGAGGAGAGCGTCAGGCAGTACACCGGGGTGCCCGTTTTCGAGAATTTTGACCATCTGAAAAGCTGAAAAAGGCGCGGGAGCCGGAGGTTCCCGCGCCTTTTTCAAAAAAGTGGCCAAATTGCCGGGAAATAATAGTGATTTTTTGTTGCATTTTCCAAACCGGTGTGTTACAATGTATCCAGCGTATCCTGATGTCCCGGAGCTGAGAAAGGGAGGTCCTGTTCCTTTGCGGAGGACTTCCGGGAGTGAGGAGCGAAAAAACGGAGAGGAGAGCGCAAACAAGATCGGGGCGGCTTTGCCGCCGGTCCTTGGAGAGGGACCTGAAAAACTACTACACTACTTAATTTCAGAGGTGTTACTTATGCAGCAAAAGACCAAGCTTGGCATCAACTTTGGCTTCCGCGGCTGGATGCTGATGATCTTTGAGATCTCGGCGTTCCTGGTGTTCCAGGCGTTTACCAACTTCCCCATGAATATGCTGGCCGGCTATTACACCGGCCTGGATGACGCGGTGGCCGGGCAGCAGCTGGCCCCTATCATGACCATCGGTACCTTGGTGGGCATCGTGATCCAGTTGGTGCTGTCCAACTTCCTGGGCAATATGAAGAGCGTGAAGCCCATGGTCCTGGGCTTCGGCGTGCTCACCCTGCTGTCCGCCCTGGGCGTGGCCGCTCTGCCCTTCGGCACCTTCTGGAAGGTCTGCTACTTCCTCGTGTCCGTGTTCGCCAACATCTACGGTATGTTCGGCATCGGCATCCTGATCGGCCAGTGGTTCCCCACCCGTAAGGGCGTGTTCATGGGCATCGCCACTTTCGCGTTCCCCGTGTGCAACGGCCTGATGGGCCCCTTCGCCGCCCTGGTGTTCCCCGCCAACGCCGCTCCCAACCCCTTCATGGGCTTCCTGCCCTTCCTGATCGTGGGCGTGATCGGCTGGGTCCTGGGCCTCATCTTCATCACCGACTATCCTGAGCAGGTCGGCTGCTTCCGCGACAACGACAAGACCTTCACCAAGGAGAAGGCCGACGCCATGCTGGCCGAGGAGATCGAGAACAAGAAGACCACCGTGTGGAAGCTCCCCAACACCCTGAAGTGCAGCCAGTTCTGGCTGATCACTATCCCCATGGGCACCCTGCTGATGTGCTCCGTGGGCATGATGACCCAGACCCAGGCCATCATCGGCGCCTATGGGCTGAACTTCAGCATGGTCATGGGCATGGTCATGATCTTCGCCCTCATCGGCTCCTATGTCCTGGGCCTGGTGGACGGCAAGTTCGGCACCAAGACCGCCATCCTGGCCTCCGAGATCATCATGCTGCTCTCCGGCATCCTGGGCGGCATCGGCAACCCCACCACCTCCATGATCTCCATCATCCTGCTGGCCATCTTCATGGGCGCGGGTTCCAACTTCACCGTGTCCGGCGCCGCCCAGTACTGGCGCCGTGAGGACTTCTCCACCGTGTTCGGCATCGTGAACCCCATCGCCAACATCCTGCAGTGCGTGGGTCCCACCGTGGTGGCCATGACCATCGCCATCGGTTCTCAGAACGGCCTGGGCGTGACCCTGCCCTTCTGGGTGACCGCCGTCATCGCCCTGATCTCCGTCATCCTGGTCGCCCTGTTCCAGCCCGGCAAGGTCAAGGCCGCCGACGACAAGTACCGTCAGGCCGCCGGCAAGCCCCTGGACGACGCTCTGGTGGGCCGCAAGTAAGACCTGCCCTACGTTTGCCTGTCAGCTCTTCACAAGAGGCGCCGCCCAGCGGGCGGCGCCTCTTTATGCCCGGGAAAGCACAAAAATATCCAAACGACAGTTGACATGAGGGGGACAAATTTGTATAATTGTATCAGCACTACCATACGAAAGGAGTTTTTTATTATGGCCTTTGACTATCGCCCCATGCGCAGCGTCATCTTCGTGGACGTGGTCCGCGAGGAGTACCGTCACCGCCTCCAGCACTGGCTGTATTCTGTCCATGTGCCCGACAGCATCAGCAAGTTTGCCCCCTACTGCAATAAGTACACCTTCTACAACGCCCTGCCCACGCCTCCCGAGGGCGAGCGCTTCGGCACCCGCCGGATGCAGATGACCGAGCACTACTGGATGGTCAACGAGCTGACCCCGGAGATGAGCGTCAACTCCTTCACCGAGCGGATGCCGCCTCATGTCCTCCGCTGGCAGGGCATGATCCCCGATGTGGACGGCCTGGACGACACCAATATGGACGGCGACGAGCACCGCAGGTCCGGCGGCGGCGACACCGGCATGCCTCCCTTCGTGTTCGCCCATGTGCCCATCAACTGGCAGTATGACTACAAGGGCAAGGGCCGCACCATCGACGACGGCCCCAACTACCGCTGGCAGTTCGTGGTACGCTGGCCCGACAAGGAGGCCGGTGAGAAGTGGTTCAACGAGGTGTTCGTGCCCTACTTCGTGGGCCGTCCCGAGGTCAACCGCTTCGTCGCCAGCGACATCTACAAGGACGTGGCCGGCTGCGCCTTCGACCGCCTGGTGGAGATGTGGTTCGACGGGCCGGACGAGTGGTATGCCGCCGCCGTGGAGGGCACCAGGGATATGGCCAAGCCCGTCTGGGCACAGCAGGACCAGTTCCCCTTCCTGAAGCCCAACTTCTACATCGTCAGTATGTTCCTGTCCGATATGGCCACCAGCGACAACCTGACCCAGTATCGGGGCTATCTCCAGATGCGCTGACCAATTCCAAAGCGTCCAAAAACAAGCCGCCTGTCGAAAGACAGGCGGCTTGTTTTGCCGATATACGCTTATTTCGCCAGATCCCGGAA
>CANQKJ010000097.1 GCA_947624465.1 uncultured Oscillospiraceae bacterium | reverse complement strand
GGGCGGCGATGGTCTCCAGGTAGATGATGCTCCCCGGCCCGAAGGTGACTTCCGTGCCGAACCGCTGGGCCATCACCCGGGACAGGATCTCAAGCTGGACCTCGCCCATGAGCCGGACGTGGATCTCCCCCAGCTCCTCCTTCCACTCCACCCGGAGCTGGGGATCCTCCTCCTCCAGAACGCGGAGCTGGGAGAGCAGGGTGTGGACGTCCATTCCCTCCGGGGGCAGCACCTGCCAGGTGAGCACCGGCTCCAGTTCGGGTCCCTCCCAGTCCTCCTCCGCCCCCAGGCCCTGGCCCGCTCTGGTCCGGGACAGGCCGGTGAGGGCGCATACCGTCCCCGCCGGGGCCTCGTCCGCGGGGGTGAATTTGACGCCGGAGTAAAGGCGGATCTGGGTCACCTTCTCCTCCCAGTCCTCCGCCCGGAGGGTCTCCCGGACCTTCAATGAGCCGCCGGTGACCTTCATCCAGGTGAGCCGCTCCCCTTTCTCATCCCGGGTGATCTTGAACACCCGGGCGGCAAAGTCATCGGGCCAGTCCGGCTCCAGGGTGAACCGCTCCAGGCCGTCCAGCAGCCCGTCCACCCCCTCCACCTTCAGCGCCGAGCCGAAGAACACCGGGAACAGCTTTCTTTGGGCGATGAGGGCGGCCAGGTCGAAGTCGGACAGCGCCCCGGTCTCCAGGTAGCGCTCCATCAGCCCCTCGTCGCAGAGGGCGGCCCGCTCCAGCGCGTCCTCCCAGGGGCCGGAGAAGTCCGCGCAGTCGCCGGACAGCCGCGCCCGAAGCTGCTCCATGAGGGCGTTCTCGTCGGTGTCCGGCTGGTCCATCTTGTTGACGAACAGGAAGGTGGGCACCCCGTGGCGGGAGAGCAGCCGCCACAGGGTCTCGGTGTGGCCCTGGACGCCGTCGGCGGCGCTCACCAGCAGCACGGCGTAGTCCAGCACCTGGAGCGTCCGCTCCATCTCGGCGGAAAAGTCCACGTGGCCGGGGGTGTCCAGCAGGGTCAGTTCCAGCTCCCCCCGCCGCAGGATGGCCTGCTTGGAGAAGATGGTGATGCCCCGCTCCCGCTCCAGCGCGTCGGTGTCCAGAAAGGCGTCCCCGTGGTCCACCCGGCCCAGCTTCCGCACGCTGCCGGCACGGTACAGCATGGCCTCGGTCAGGGTGGTCTTGCCCGAGTCCACATGGGCCAGCATACCGATCGCAAGCCGCTTCATTGGGACGCCTCCTTCCGTAAGAAATCAGTTGAACAGCTCCGCGTTCTCCTCGAACAGCCTTTGGATCTGCGCTTTCAGGGGCTTATGCTCCGGTTTGGACAGGTCCGGGTCGGCGGCGATGAGCCCGTCGGCGGCCCCCTTGGCCTCCTTCAGCAGCTCCATGTCCGAGGCGAAGTCCGCAACTTTGAGTTGGGGCAGGCCGTGCTGCCGCTTGCCGAAAAAGTCGCCGGGGCCCCGCAATCTCAAATCTTCCTCGGCGATCTGGAACCCGTCGTTGGTGGCGCAAAGGGCTCTCAGCCGCTCTCTTGACGTGTCGCTTTTGGAGGCCGACACCAGCACGCAGAAGCTCTGGTGCCGTCCCCGGCCCACCCGGCCCCGTAATTGATGGAGCTGGGACAGGCCGAACCGCTCCGCGTTCTCCACCACCATCAGGGAGGCGTTGGGCACGTCCACCCCCACCTCGATGACGGTGGTGGACACCAAAACCTGTGTTTTTCCGGACATGAAGTCCGCCATGGCGGTCTCCTTGTCTCTGGGCTTCATCTTCCCGTGGACCAGCCCCACACGCAGGTCGGGGAACACCTTTTCCTGCAAATCCTTGGCGTAGGTGGTGACCGCCTTCATGTCCATGGGCGGGGAATAGAGGTCGTTCCAGGCGGGCAGGTCGTCCGTCTCCTCCACCGCGGGGCAGACGATGTATACCTGCCGGCCCTCCTGGACCTGTCTGCGGACAAAGCCGTACATCCGGGCCCGCTTGTCCTCTCCCACGGCGAAGGTCTGTACCGGCGTGCGGCCGGGGGGCAGCTCGTCGATGACCGACACATCCAGGTCGCCGTAGATGATGAGGGCCAGGGTCCTGGGGATGGGGGTGGCGGACATGACCAGTACGTGGGGCGCCATTCCGCTCCCCTTCTCGGCCAATGCCGCTCTCTGGGCCACGCCGAACCGGTGCTGCTCGTCGGCCACCACCAGCCCCAGATCCTTGTAGGCCACCCCCTCGGAGAACAGGGCGTGGGTACCCACCACCAGGTCGATCTCCCCCTCCGCCAGGGCGTTCAGCAGGGCCTTCCGGGGCCGTCCCTTCACCGACCCGGTGAGCAGGGCCACCCGCACCCCGGCAGGGGAAAGCAGGGCGTCCAGCGTTTTGGCGTGCTGCTCGGCCAGCAGCTCGGTGGGGGCCATCAGGGCGCACTGGCAGCCGTTTTTGGCCGCCGCCCAGGCCCCGAAGGCGGCCACCGCCGTCTTGCCGGAGCCCACGTCCCCCTGGACCAGCCGGTTCATCACCCGGCCGGAGGCAAAGTCCGCCGCCATATCCTCCATGGCCCGCTTTTGGGCCCCCGTGGGGGCGAAGGGCAGCAGGGCAGCGAACTCCGCCGGGTCCGCCCTGAGGACCCGGCCCGCCCCCCGCTCCCGGCGCTCCTTCAGGAGAGAGAGGCCGCAGGTGAGGGTAAACAGCTCCTCGAACACCAGCCGCCGCCTTGCGATGGCCAGCTCCTCCCAGCTGGGGGGAAAGTGGATGTTTTTCCGGGCGTACCGCACCTGGCACAGGGCGTGGTCCAGCCGCACCCGCTCCGGCAGGAATTCCGGCAGGCCCTCCAGGCAGTCCTCCACCGCCCGCCGGGCGAGGCCGGAGAGCAGATTGTTGGTGATGCCCGCCGTCAGCGGGTACACCGGCATGATGAGCCCCGTGACCCGGCCGGTCCCCTCCTTTTCGAACACCGGGTTGGTCATGGACCGGGCGCGGCCCTGGCGCTCCGCCGTGCCGTAGAACACGTAGGTCTCCCCCGGCTTGAGCGCCGTTCGGATGTAGGTCTGGTTGAAAAAGGTGAGGTGCAGGACGCCGAAGCTGTCCACCGCCTTCACCTTCACCAGCTCCAACCCCTTGCGGACCCGGCTCACCGTGGGGGCGGAGGCCACCATGGCGTGTACGCAGCAGGGCCGGTCCTCCGGCGCGTCCCGGAGGTTGAAGCACTCCCGGCGGTCCTCGTACCGCTGGGGCAGATGGTACAGCAGGTCCCCCAACTTGCGGAGGCCCAGCTTCTCCAGCTTTTTGCCCCGGGCCGGGCCCACCCCCGGCAGGTCGGTCAGGGGGGTCTCTCCCGTCAGCGCCATGGTCTCACCTCCCGAAATCGCTTTGGATGATTATAACACACAGACGCCCCCGGCGGCAAGTCCGCCGGGGGCGCGATACGCTTAAACTTCCGTGATAACAGGCAAAATCATGGGGTTCCGCTTGGTCTTCTTGTAGAGGTAGTTGGACAGATCGCCCTTGATGGCGCTCTTGATGGAGGACCAGTCCCGGATGTTGTGGTCCTCGCACTCATAGAGGGCGTCCTGGGCCACCTGGCGCAGCTCCTCCATCAGCTCCTCGGACTCCTTCACGTAGACGAAGCCCCGGGTGATGATGTCCGGCCCGGAGATGATCTGGCCGTCCTCGGCGGAGATGACGGTGGTCACCACGATCATGCCGTCCTGGGCCAGGTGCTGGCGGTCCCGGAGGACCACCGCCCCCACGTCGCCCACGCCGTAGCCGTCCACGAACACCCGGCCGGCGGGCACGGTGCCGTTGAGTTTGATGGAGTTGGGGCCCACCTCGATGACGCGGCCGACGTCGCTGATGACGATGTTGTTGGGGTCCATGCCCATCTCCCTGGCCAGCTTGGCGTGGGTCTTGAGGTGCCGCTGCTCCCCGTGGACGGGGATGAAGAATTTTGGCCGCACCAGGGCGTGGATGATCTTCAGCTCCTCCTGGCAGGCGTGGCCGGACACATGGAGGGGCAGCGCCCGCTCGTTGACCACCTCGGCGTCCCGGCGGTACAGCTCGTTGATGACGCTGTCCACCGCGTTCTCGTTGCCGGGAATGGCGCTGGCGGAGATGATGACCCGGTCCCCCGGCTGGATGTCCACCTGCCGGTGGGTGTTGAAGGCCATCCGGGTCAGGGCGGACATGGTCTCCCCCTGGCTGCCGGTGGTGATGATGCACACCTTGTCCCTGGGCAGGCCCTTGATCTGGTTGATGTCCACCAGCGTGCCGGACGGAGGGGTCATGTAGCCCAGCTCGGTGGACACCTTCAGGGCGTTCTCCATGGAGCGGCCTGTGACCGCCACCTTCCGGCCGTATTTGGCGGCCACGTCGATGATCTGCTGGATGCGGTCGATGTTGGAGGAGAAGGTGGTGACGATGATCCGCTCGTCGCAGCCCCGGAACAGGGCCTCGAAGGAGGCGCCCACCGCCCGCTCGCTCTTGGTATAGCCGGAGCGCTCCACATTGGTGGAGTCACACAGCAGGCAGAGGACCCCCTCGTTGCCCAGCTGGCCCAGCCGGGTCAGATCGATCATGCCGCCCTGGATGGGGGTGGAGTCGATCTTGAAATCGCCGGTGTGGAGGCACACGCCGATGGGGGTGCGGATGGCGAAGGCCACCGCGTCAGAGATGGAGTGGTTCACATGGATGAACTCCACCGAGAAGCAGCCGGCCTTGACCACGGCCCCCGCCTCGCAGGTGATGAGCCTGACCTGGTTCTCCAGATGGTGCTCCTCCAGCTTCAGCTGGATGAGCCCCGCGGACATCCGGGTAGCGTAGATGGGGGCGTTCACGTCCCGCATGAGATAGGGGATGGCCCCGATGTGGTCCTCATGTCCGTGGGTGATGAAGATGGCCCGGATGCGGTCCTTGTTTTGGATGAGATAGGTGAAGTCGGGGATGACCACGTCGATGCCGTACATATCGTCGTCGGGGAAGCCCATGCCCACGTCCACCAGGATGATGTCGTTCCCGTACTCGTACACAGTGAGGTTCTTGCCGATCTCGTTGAGACCGCCAAGAGAGATGATCTTCAGTTTTTCCGCCATAAATACTCCTTTTCCAGTCAAAAATACAGGGTTTTGCGCAGAACGACACAGCCGGTCCTCTTTGCCCGGCTTTTCGTCCTGTATGTATGGGTACATATCAAAAGCGCGCTCTCTGGCGCTTTACGCCGCAGTCAGGTCCGCTCGACCCTTCCGGGGAGCGATTTTGGGGATTATACCACAAGTATTTTTCGTTGTAAAGACTTTTTTGTCGGCTACCGCGCCCTTGCCAAAGTGAGCGCGGCGACAGGACCCGCCCCCGCGTCCCGGAGGCGGGCGGCGCACTCCGCCAGCGTGGCCCCGCTGGTGACGATGTCGTCCACCAAAACGATCCGCTTGCCGGCCACGTCCGCATTTGGGAGAACACGGTACACCCCGGCCACGTTGGCCCGGCGCTCCTCCTCGTCCGCGATGCGGGACTGGACCCCGGTCTGCCGGGTCTTCTCCAGAACAGCCACGGCGGGGATGCCGGTGAGTTCCCCCACCCGGCGGGCCAGCAGCTCCGCCTGATCGTCGCCCCGCTCCTTGCGCCGCTTCGCCGACAGGGGCGCCCAGGTGATGAGGTCCGCCGGCTCCCGCCAGCGCTCCGTGAGGCACTCCGCCATCAGCCCGCCCAGGACCCCGGCGTGCCCCGCGGCGCCCCGGAATTTGTAGCGGCGGACGGCCTCCACCACCCCGTCCCGGTACCACA
Organism: uncultured Oscillospiraceae bacterium; assembly: GCA_947624465.1. GTDB lineage: Bacteria > Bacillota > Clostridia > Oscillospirales > Oscillospiraceae > Enterenecus. The sequence goes on along the minus strand of CANQKJ010000097.1, from coordinate 2,245 downwards.
GCGGGGAGAGGCAGACGTCGCAGCCCTCCACCTCCCGGACGTCCCCCGGGCCGGTGCGGGGCAGGGTCTCCCCGCACAGAGCGCACAGGCCGTCCTCCCACTTCTCCAGCACCCTGCCGCAGAAGGGGCACTTGGGCGGGTAGATCAGCTCGTAGAGCGCGCGGAGGATGTTCATTGCCCGTCCACCTGGATGGGTCCGTGCTCCCGCTCAAAGTCGCGGACGCATTTGTTGAGCAGATAGATGATCTCTCCGCTCATGGAGCGGCCGTCGTAGGCGGCGACGTACTGGAACTTGTCGTGGAGTTCCTTGTTCATGCGGATGCTGAGAAAGGTCTTGTTGTTCGGTTTCATTGGCGCAGCCTCCTGTTTGCTACATCAACGATAACCGATGTAATAATTATTAAACTGTTTTTATTTAACTTTTAGTTCTTAATTTCTTCTTGACAAAACGTTGTAAAGCGGCTATAATAGCAAATGGAAAGGGTCCCGCCGATAAGCGGTCGGCCCTAATTCAGGTGTCTAACAAAAGTCAGAACAACCGTCACCGGGCCGGGTGGCGGTTGTCCCTCTTTATCCGAATCGTCACGGTGAAACCGCAGACATGAAACGTGATAATCAGAGGCATAAGGTCACCTCCCTTCACGGGAGTGGCCGACCGCCTACCGTTATGGCAGCACCCTTTCCACGCTTATTATACAGGATGTGACAGGAAAAGTCAACGTACGAAACGAGGAGGGCCGCGGCGCGGCCCTCCTCGTTTTGCTCATTGCGGCTTGAAGCTGTCCTTCAAGCTCACCGCCCGGTTGAACACCGGATGCTCCGGCGCGCTGTCCTTGTCCGGGCAGAAATACCCCTGCCGCAGGAACTGGAAGCGGTCCGTGGGCACAGCCTTTTCCAGCCCGGCCTCCACCTTGGCGTGGGGCAGCACCTCCAGGGAGCTGGGGTTCAGGCACTGAATGAAGTCCTTGCCCGCCGCGTCGGGTTCCGGATCGTCGAACAGGTTGTCGTAGAGGCGGACCTCCGCGTCCACGGCGGTGGCGGCGTCCACCCAGTGGATGGTGGCCCCCTTCACCTTGCGGCCGTCGGCGGGATTGCCGCCCTTGCTCTCCGGGTCGTACTCGGCCAGGATCTCCACCACATCGCCGTCCTCATCCTTAACGCAGCCGGTGCATTTGATGAGATAGGCCCCCTTGAGCCGGCACTCGGGGCCGTCGGGATAGAGCCGCTTGTACTTGGGCACCGGGGTCTCCATAAAGTCGTCGACCTCCACCCAGAGGTTCCGGGAGAAGGTGACCGCCCGTGTCCCGTCCTCGGGCCGGTTGGGGTTGTTCTCCACCTCAAAGGTCTCGGACTGGCCCTCCGGGTAGTTGGTGATGGTGAGCTTCACCGGGCGCAGCACCGCCATCACCCGGCGGGCAGACTCGTTCAGGTCCTCCCGGAGGCAGTACTCCAAAAAGGCGTACTCGATGGTGTTGGTGTTTTTGGCCACGCCGATGCGCTCGCAGAAGCTGCGGATGGCCCTGGGCGTATAGCCCCGCCGGCGGAGGCCGCACAGGGTGGGCATACGGGGGTCGTCCCAGCCGGAGACGTAGCCCTCCTCCACCAGCTTCCGCAGCTTCCGCTTGGACATGACGGTGTGGTCGATGCCCAGCCGGGCGAACTCGATCTGCCGGGGCTTGTGGTAGGGGATGGACACATTGGACACCACCCAGTCGTACAGGGGCCGGTGGTCCTCATACTCCAGGGAACACAGGGAGTGGGTGATGCCCTCCAGGGCGTCCTGGATAGGATGGGCGAAGTCGTACATGGGAAAGATGCACCACTTGGTGCCCTGCCGGTGGTGCTCGATATAGCGGATGCGGTACAGCACCGGGTCCCGCATATTGAAGTTGCCGGAGGCCAGGTCGATCTTGGCCCGGAGGGTGTATTTGCCCTCGGGGAACTCGCCGTTCCGCATCCGCTCAAAGAGGTCCAGGTTCTCCTCGATGGACCGGTCCCGCCAGGGGGAGCGGGCGGGGGTGGTCGTGTCCCCCCGGTACTCTTTGAACTGCTCCGGGGTCAGCTCACACACATAGGCCAGGCCCTTTTTGATGAGCTCCACGGCGTACTGGTAGGTCTGCTCGAAGTAGTCGGAGCCGTAGAACATCCGGTCCCCCCAGTCGAAGCCCAGCCAGTGGATGTCCTCCTGGATGGCGTCCACGAACTCGGTGTCCTCCTTGGCGGGGTTGGTGTCGTCAAAGCGGAG
>CANQKJ010000096.1 GCA_947624465.1 uncultured Oscillospiraceae bacterium | reverse complement strand
GGTTCGGAATAGTGTAGTGCTGGCGGTCTATCTCTTGTTTTCGGTTGCTTGCTTCCTTACCGTACATGAGCATTCCTTTATGGATTATTGTGGCGAAAGGCAGACAGTATTACAGAACGTACTATAGATTATATTAACTCAGAAGTCTTGCATCATGAGGATAGCTTCAAACAATTTGTTGATGTGCTTTTCTTGTTATCCGCACGTCCCAACCATCAATTGAATGCCGTCAAATCATTTAGCTTTTTCGGTAGAAACAAAATGCCAGACAGAGATGCTATGTTTATTCCGATATTTGACGAATTATATGCTGACCACAATTCAGCACTTTTTCAACTTGTTGAGTGGGGGCTGGACTATGCTTCAGAACAGGCTATTGATGACGATAATGCTGAAGGCTGTGCTATTATCCTGTCGTGGCTTCTTATTTCACCTAATAACGAACTGCGGGATAGATCTACAAAAGCGATGATTAATGTCCTAATTTCTCATATGGGTGCGTTGGTGTCCTTGATGCGAAGATTTGAAGAAATAGATGATCCTTATATTTCTGAGCGGTTATATGCAGTTGCATTCGGCTGTGTGACAAATGAAGATTCTTCTCAGCAGATTAGGAAACTAGCAGAGTATGTATACAAGACAATTTTTGATAAAGATGTTGTGTATCCAAATATTCTATTAAGAACCTATGCAAAAAACATTATCGATTATGCACTCCATATAGGAGCTGTTGAGGATGGTTGTTTTGCCGTAGAGAAAATTACGCCTCCGTATAAAAGCAAATTCCCTGAAATTCCCACAGATGAAGAGATTAAAAAGTACAAACCGGATTTGAACAGTGAATCATTTAGCGACTATCAGTGGTCACAATTAGATATTTTGAATTCAATGAAGGTTGAATATAGTCGAAGTGGACAACCTGGTGGGTATGGAGATTTTGGAAGGTATACTTTTCAGGCGTACTTTAGTGTTTGGAAGCAACTTCATCCGATGGATTTAAAAAACATAGCAGTAAAACGTATTTTTGATTTAGGGTATGATGCGGAAAAACATGGAGGGTATGATCGCTATTGCACAAATTATGTTAACACTGGTTCTCAACCAGGAAGAAAGGAACGTATTGGGAAAAAATATCAATGGATTTCCTTATATGAATTGGCCGCACAAGTCAGTGATAATTATCCGATGACAGTATATGACAATGATTTTGTAAACCCTCACCAGGAGTATTGCAAGGGTTCGTTTGAGTCGGATTTAAGAAACATTGACCCAACAGTACTTGCGTCTCCTTCAAAAAACAAGACGCATATTGATAATAACGCATTTTCATATGTATTTCCAAAAAACACATACGAGGAATGGCTCTCTGATTTTTCTGACGCACCTTCTTTTGAAGAATGTATAAAACTACAATACGAAAATCATCAATATTTTCTACTCACGGGCGAGTACGGTTGGAAAGAGACCAAGCGTTTGGGTGTTCGTCCTTATGACCTCCCACGGAAAAATATGTGGTGTCAGATTCGAGGATATATTGTTAAGAATGAAGATCTTTCACCATTTCTTCAATCCCTTGCTGGCATTGATTTAATGAGGCGATGGATGCCTGAGGCCAACAGTAATTTTTCGATGTATAATAAGGAATATTATTGGTCTGACGCATATCATTTCTTTGAAAACCCTTATTATTGTGGCCCTGAATGGGTAAGTATCAATTCACATGGTTTTTATGGAAAGCTTTTAATCTCGGTCAGACGGTATTCTAGCGAAAGAAAAGGAGAAATAAATACCTTAGATATGGAAAAGTCTTCTTTATGTTGGTATAAACCGTGTGAGGAAATTTATAGGAAATTACGGCTAAGATATTTGAAAGGCTACAATTGTACGTTTACAGATAGTGAAGGAGGACTAGTTTGCTTTGATAGTTCGGAATTGCTTGATAATGATGTAGGTTTTTATATAAAGCAAGATAAGCTTTTTGAGTTTTTAGAGAGCAATGGCTACACTTTGGTGTGGACATCTTTAAGTGAGAAGCAAGTGCTGGCCCCATTACATGTGAAATGTGACTTGCCTCCAACAGCTATACATATGTCCGCTATGTATTACCTGAAGGATCGAAAAATAGTAAAAGCGAGTGAAGCTTTTTCTAAGATGTTGTATCGTTAACATGATAGTGGTACCGAAATCTTACACTTTTAATTCTCCAGTATGATTTCACTGATTTTTAAGTTCTTAAATGCTTTATAGCATTGATAATTGTCTAACCTCAAGACAGGTTTGATTAACATCAGACGTTTTTGATGGGACGGGATGGCGGAGAGTTCTAACCAGATTTTTGGAAGCTGTTAACGGGAATGGTCAATATGAATACAGTGAAGAAGGGGACAGTATACCTTCCCATGTCGCATATAACTTGTGTAAATATACTCCACCTACTGTTCATTATTCCAGTTCCAGTTGATGACCACGCACGGCCCAAATTATAGAAACTGCCGGACACCCCCTGTGCGCTTGCCGTAGAACTTCGCCTATTATTGCCGGTGCTTGGCGCGGATTTTAGCACTGTTTTCGGACGTAGCAGTCATTTAACGGTCTTGTACACCGATAATCAAGTCGTCACTTTCGCTGATGGTGTCAAGTTACTCCGTGATGGCCAGTCGAGATAGATTCTGGACTACAGCTGTGTCTGTCTTTCTGCGCTTCGCTTTTTCGGACAGACAGTGTGGCTAGGCAAGGCAAAGGCCATGCCACTGACGTTATTCCGCAGGACTTACCTACAATGGTGATGACACATTGGTTTGCGGGGAAGAAAATTTTTAACCAGCAGGACCTTCACTGAGGTTACATCACCTTTAGGTTCCATTACCTTAGTGGTGTGCGGGTTCGAGTCCCGCCGCCCGCACCAAGCGCTGTTGGTGTTCCAGCAGCGCTTTTTGTTTGAACTTTAGCTTAAAGTTCACCAGCAGTTGTGGGCGCTTAGGATTTGTTCCCGATAACCTCATCTTTTACAATTTGTAACGAAGCCCAATTTAGCACACAAGAGTTTTTGCTTCATATCTTCACTGCGGGATGTATCAGAATATGTTATTTTGCCGTCTTGATTGACTGGGATTCCTGTAAATGGGTTGAAAACGAACGCTCACCATGATATAATGACAAACAAGATCGTTTGCCTGTAGGATATTATCATCTTTTGTGACTTTTTTAATCATTTGAAAGGAAACTCTTGCCGTATGAAGATAGCGGATCGTCTGAAAGATAAACGTGTTTTAATATGGGGGTATGGCCGTGAAGGCCAATCGACCGAGCGCTTTATCCGGAGATATTGCTCTGTTAATAAGCTGTCAGTTTTTGAAGGGAAGGCAGAGGATATCAACGAAGATGAATACGACTTGATTATCAAAAGTCCAGGAATTAAAGTTGAATCTTATAGTGAGAAATATACCTCTCAAACGGAGCTGTTCCTTGGGGAATTTGCCCCACAAACAATTGGGATCACTGGGACCAAAGGGAAAAGTACGACAGCTTCTATGCTGTTCCATGTCCTGCGATCCTGTAAAGGCGATAACGTTCAACTTGTCGGCAATATAGGCCGCCCTTGCTTAGATTGCTATGACGAATATGATAAGAATACCATCATAGTGTTCGAGATGTCCTGTCATCAATTATCACATTTAAAATACTCTCCGCATATAGCAGTATGGCTCAATCTTTATGAAGACCACTTGGATTATTATGGAACGCTTGATAACTATCGTTCTGCCAAGTCAAATATCACCCTGCATCAAGAGCCATGTGATTTTTTTATCTACGGGGAAAACGTACCATTTGTTGATACAAAAGCTCAGCGCAGGGAGATCCCTTATAATTCTCCCTTATCATTTAAAATGCTGCTCGCTGGCAGCCACAATCAATTCAATGCGCGGTTTGTTTACACTGTTTGTACGGAATTGTATGGGTGTTCTGAAACTGAGGTCGCAAAAGCGATCGAGACTTTCCAAGGGCTTCCGCATCGAATGCAGTTTGTTTCGCGTGTCGACGGTATAGATTATTATGATGACTCTATTTCTACAATTCCGCAAGCGACAATCGAAGCGATCAAAAGCATTTCAAATGTGAAAACAGTGTTGATCGGTGGCATGGATCGACAAATTAATTATGATTGTATAATTGAATATATGAATTGTCATCCAGAACTCTTTTATATACTGTCTTATGAATCCGGGCGAAGGATATTTCAATCCGTATCTGCTTTGCCCTACTGTTATTACAAGGATACGCTTTGCGATGCTGTGGCATTGGCAAAAAAAATAACTCCCAAGGGGTGCGCCTGTCTGTTTTCCCCCGCCGCTGCATCATATGGATATTTCAAGAATTTCGAGGAACGTGGAAACATATTTGCAAAGATCGTGCTTGAGGGACATGAATAAAGGTATTGCGATTTTGGAGGCCGCGGGATGAAGCGAACAGTTTCTCTCATATTTACTGGCGACATTGGGTTCGACCGATATATGGATGGAATGTGGAATGATCCGGATCTTTTGTCTGATGATATTTATAAATTCCTGAGCAGCGCTGATCATGTGGTTGCAAATGTTGAGGGGCCGCTGATCAAGGATATTAAAAATACGGCCATAGACGGCGTCGGACAACTCCTGCATACGATGGATCCTGCGGTGACTGAAGTGCTGTCAAAGATGCACGCCGATATTTGGAATATTTGCAACAACCATATCATGGATGCCGGGGAACTCGGTTTGGTAAGTACGCTGAATGAGGCAAAAAGGCTCGGTGTTAGAACGATTGGGGCCGGAAGGGACCTGAAGGAAGCGCGGGAACCAATTATTTTAAAAGACGCTGGCGGGATAGGGCTTTTCGGCGTAGGCTATCAACGCGGCTGCAAGCCCGCAGGCATTGATACACCTGGCTGCCTGAGTTGGAGCGATACAGCCACGATTCAGGATACTATCGATAGGATCAAGAAAATATGCCGCTGGTGTATTGTCGTTTCTCACGGTGGTGAAGAATTCACTTCGCTTCCTTCTCCGTATACGCGAAACAGATACCTTTCCTATCTTGATATGGGTGCTGATATCGTAGTCTCCCATCATCCACACGTACCTATGAATTATGAAATAATAGGGGATAAAGCAATTTTCTATTCGCTCGGAAACTTTATTTTCGATACTGATTACCAGCGGGCGCAGTTCAATACTGACAAGGGACTGCTTTTGAAATTGGAATTTTCAGAAAAGAGCTACTCTTTTGAACCGTTTGGAATAAAAATATTACGCGATTCAGAACATATTGTTCAAGGAGATATTCCTCGGATATTTCAGAATGTTCCTGAAGCAGAATATGATTTGCTCGCTCCTCTTGCCGCTAAAATGTTTATCGCGGCCACAAAGCGGCAGCAGATCTATCTGGATCCCACGCAATATGCCAATGCCTCAGAGGATAAATGGAAGGAACACTTTTCAAATCCTAAAAGGAGTGGACGTGTGCCAGGAGAAGCCCTGGACTTTTTCATTATTTGTCCCTTGGCGGAAAAAGAAAAAAATCGAGATTGGGAGCAGAGCAGATTAGAGGATGTAAAAGAATATATCTTGGAGCAAATGCCCTGAGCGTCCTTGAAACAATGCGAACGATTGCGGCCGTTCCGCGTTTTTCCGCGTCCAAGTCCGGTTGGCCTTGCATTTGGAACGGTTTTAAGGTATAGTTAAAACATCTTTTCGGTTTGGGGGAATCTGTGATGAAAAGGCCCCGCCTGCTGTGCTTCATTCTGGCCGCGCTGCTGTTGGCCCTGCTTTGCCCCGCCGCGCTGGCCGCGGGTCCGGCTGCGGAACAGACGGAGGTCCTCCGGGTGGGTTTTTTTGCCTTCTCCGGCTACCATATCATCGGGGAGGACGGCCGCCGGAGCGGCTACGGATATGAATTTCTCCAGCGGCTGGCCATCCACGGCGGCTGGTCCTACGAGTATGTGGGTTACGACGGCTCCTACGCCGACGCCCTGGATATGCTGCGCAGCGGCGAGGTGGACGTGGTCACCTCGGTGTCCAAAACGCCCGAGCGGGAGGAGGAGTTCCTTTTCTCGAACCAGAACATCGGCGTCAACTCCACCATTTTTACGGTGAAGGCCGGGAATGAGGCCATCGTGGAGGGAGACTACGCCACCTATGACGGCGTCACCGTGGGTATGCTGGTGGACGCCGCCCTCACCGGCAGCCTGCGGCTGCTGGAAAATGAGTGGCTGCTGGAGTCCTTCGACGCCAGCCCCTTTTACATCTGCACCCGGAAGGACCGGGGCGAGCTGATGGACCGGATCAACGAGGCCATCGACGAGATGGACCTCCACGACCCCAACTGGCGGGACTCCCTCCACGAGGCCTATTACTCCGCCGACCAGAGCGGCGCCATTATCATGAACGCCGGGGAGCGGGCCTTTCTGAAGGAACACCGCGCCTCCGGCCGGCCCCTGCGGCTGCTGTTCAACCCGGACCGGGTGCCCTACTGTTACTTTGAGGACGGCGAGGCCAAGGGCATCCTCCCCGCCATTTTCGACGCTTTGGCCCAGCGGCTGGAGCTCCGCTATGAGTTCCTCCCGGTGAAGGACCGGGAGGAGTACTACGCCATGCGCACCGCGGGAGAGGCGGACGTGGTGCTGGACTTCACCGGCGACTACTATCTGGCGGAGGAGGAGGGCTACAAGATCACGGTGCCCTATTTCCAGACCGGTTTCGCCCGTCTGGCTCTGGACGGCTTTACCGGGACGGCCAGCCGCCTGGCGGTGATGGAGCGGGCCGAGGCCATCAACGGCTACATCGCCAGCCGCTACCCGGAGGAGGCGCTGATCCGGTATTCCAACACGAAGGACTGCGTCCGGGCGGTGCTGGACGGCGACGCGGACGCCACCATCCTCTACGCCTACACCGCCGAATGGTACGCCCAGCGGGACGAGCAGAACCGGCTGTCCTCTGTCGCCCTTGGAGAGACCTCCCTGTCCTTTGCCGTGGGGGAGGGCGTCCACAACGGCCGCTACCTGCTCTCCCTGCTGGATAAGGGGGCGGACAGCTTCACCGAAATGGAACTGGACGCCATCATGTCCCGGGAAATCGATGCCGGTCTGCGCACCGACATGACCCTGACCGCCTTTCTGTACCGAAACCCGCTCTACGGTATTTTAGGCACCGCCCTGATCCTCCTGCTCTGCTTTGCCCTGGCCATGCTGGCGGTGCGGACCCGAAATCAGCGGCAGCTGGAGCGGAAGGTGGCCCAGGCCACCGGCGAACTGCAGGCAAAGACGGAGGAGCTGTCTCACGCCCTTCAGGCGGCGGACGCCGCCAACCGGGCCAAGACCACCTTCCTCAACAATATGTCCCACGACATCCGCACCCCCATGAACGCCATCATCGGCTACACCGCCCTGACCACCACCCATCTTGACAACCAGGAGCGGGCCCAGGACTATCTGTCCAAGATCGCGCAGGCCTCCAACCACCTGCTCTCCCTCATCAACGACGTGCTGGACATGAGCCGCATCGAGTCGGGCAAAGTGACCATCGAGGAGCGGCCCGAGAACCTGGCGGATATCCTCCAGGGCCTGCGGAACATCATCCAGTCCGATATCCACTCCAAGCGTCTGGAGCTGTTCATCGACACGGTGGACGTGACCGACGAGGAGGTCTTCTGCGACCGGCTGCGGCTGAACCAGATCCTGCTGAATCTGACCTCCAACGCCATCAAATTCACCCCCGCCGGGGGAAAGGTGGCCGTCCGCGTCACCCAGAAGCCGTCCCCCAAGCCGGGCTGCGGCGTCTACGAGTTTCGGGTCAGCGACACCGGCATCGGCATGAGCCCCGAGTTTGCCAAGACCGTTTTCGACCCCTTTACCCGGGAGCGCACCTCCACCGTCAGCGGCATCCAGGGCACCGGCCTGGGCATGGCCATCACCAAGAACATTGTGGACATGATGGGTGGGACCATTTCAGTGGACAGCGCGCCGGGGAAGGGCACCACCTTTACCGTGAATCTGGAGCTGCGCTTCACCGCCGAGCACCAGGAGATGGGGCCCATCGCCGAG
>CANQKJ010000095.1 GCA_947624465.1 uncultured Oscillospiraceae bacterium | reverse complement strand
GAGGACGGCACCATCCACATCGCCTCCCCCAACGCCGAGGCCTGCGACGTGGCCAAGAAGATGATCGACACCATCGTGTTCGTGCCCGAGGTGGGCCAGCTGTACTACGGCAAGGTGGTCCGCATCCTCCAGTTCGGCGCCTTCGTGGAGCTGGCCCCCGGCAAGGACGGCATGGTCCACATCTCCAAGCTGGCCAACCACCGGGTGGCCAAGGTGGAGGACGTGGTGAACATCGGCGACATGATCTGGGTCAAGGTCACCGACATCGACGAGAAGGGCCGGGTCAACCTGAGCTACAAGGACGCCCTCCGGGAGATCGAGGAGAAAAAGGCCAACGGCGAGCCCATCAAGTAAAGACAGACCATCAAAATCTCCGCGGCTTTGCCGCGGAGATTTTTTTGCCCGCGGCGGGGCCGCGGGCAAATGTAAATCTTCTGTGAACGGCCTTGACAACGGATGACTATTGTAGTAGTCTAACAGTGTACTATTGCAATAGTCAAAACAGGAGGTCCTGGATATGGAGCGTCTTTTCGACTCGGAGCTGAAGGTGATGGAGCCCCTGTGGGCGAACGGGCCGCAGACCGCCGGGGCGCTGGCGAAAACGCTGGCGCAGACCTGCGGCTGGAACCGGAACACCACCTATACCGTCATCAAAAAGCTGGTGGAAAAGGGGGCGGTGGCCCGGACGGACCCCGGCTTCCTGTGTACTCCCCTGATCACCAAAGAGGAGGCCCAGCGGCGGGAGACCGAGGGGCTCATCAGCCGGATGTTCAACGGGTCCAGGGCGCAGTTTCTGTCCTCCTTCCTCAGCGAGGGGCTGACCCCCGACGAGGCGGCGGAGCTGCGTTCCCTCATCGACAGGCTGGAGTGAGGGACCGCCCATGACGCAGTTGATGGAAAACACCCTGCTGGGCGGGGCGCTCATTCTGGCGGCGGCGGGGCTGCGGCGTCTGTTCCGGGACCGGGTCCATCCCAACGGATGGCTGGCCCTGTGGGCGGCGTGCCTGGCCCGGCTGCTCACCCCCCTGCCCTGGCGGACCCCCCTGTCCCTGTACGCCCTGCTGGGCCGCGCGGCGGGGCCTGCCCATGTGGTCCCGGCGCCCGAAGTCCCCGGGGGGCGGACCGGCGGTCCCCTCTCTCCGCCGGTCCTCTTCTGGCTGATCGCGGCGGCGGGGCTGGCCGTGTGGTTCCTGGCGGCTTGGCTGTCCGTCCGGCGGCGGGTGCGGGAGACCATTCCCCTGGAAAAGTCCGACCGCCGCTACGCCGCCCTGCCCCGCGGGACCGTCCTCCGGGAGGGACCCATGCGGGGCGCGCCGCTGACCTTTGGGGCCTTTCGGCCCACGGTGGTGCTGTCCCCCGGACTGGCGGCCCCGGAGCTGGACTATGTGCTGGCCCACGAGGGCGCCCATGTCCGGCGGCGGGACAATCTGTGGCACTACGCCATGGCCGCCGCGCTCATCGTCCACTGGTTCAACCCGGCGGTGTGGCTCATGGCCGCCCTCCTGCGGCGGGACGTGGAGCTGGCCTGCGACCGGGCGGCGCTGCGGGCGTTTGGGGAGGATCGGCGGGCGGAATACGCCAGGACCCTTGTGAAGCTGTCCACACAGGCGGAAGGCCATGCCTTCTGCCGCGGTTTCGGCCAGAAAAAGGCCGAGGAAAGGATCATTGCAATCATGAAATTCAGAAAAATCACGTTTGCCGGAGTGGCTCTGGCCCTGACGATGGTGCTGGGGCTGACCGTGGCCTTTGCCAGCGCGCCGGCTGCGGAGCCGGCGGACGCGGGCAGTCAGGCGGAGCCCCGGGCGGAGTGCGATCCGCTCCCCGAGGACGTAGAAATCGACCCCCAGGCGGGTATAACGATCTTTTTTTGCTCCCCGGAGGATGGGGCGTTCAAACTGGACTATGACGCCGAACGGGGCGTGTGGGTGGACCGCGAAACGGGCGCGGAATTCGCCGTCGTCTATGACGCCGAGGGCGCCTTTGATGTCGGCTTAGTGGCCCGCCCGTCTCAGGAGGAGTAAAACCAGACAACAGCCGCGAAACGGCGCCCCCGGGCCGTAGGCCCGGGGGCGCTTTCATGCCTTTACGGCAGATCCAGCTGCCTGATGACCTCCCGGAGCCGGGCGGCGGAGGAACGGAGGGCCTCCCCCTCCTCCGGGGACAGTGGAATTTCGAGTATTTGCTCCACCCCCCGGCGGCCCACGATGGCGGGGATGCTGAGCGCCAGCTCCCGCAGGTCGTACTGGCCCCCCAGCACCGCCGAGATGGGCAGCACCGCCCGCTCGTCCCGGACGATGGCCGAGGCGATCCGGGCCACCGCCATGGCGATGCCGTAGTAGGTGGCCCCCTTCCGGCGGATGATCTCGTAGGCCGAGTCCCGGACAGACTCGTAGAGTTTGTCCATGGCGGCCTTGTGGTCGAACTTGCCCCGCATTTCGCAGAAGTCGTTGAGGGGGATGCCGGACACGTTGGCCCCGCTCCACACCGCCAGCTCGCTGTCCCCGTGCTCGCCGATGATGAACGCGTCGATGGAACGGCTGTCCACCTGCAGGTGCTCCCCCAGCAGGTACTTCATCCGGGCGGTGTCCAGCACGGTGCCCGACCCCATCACCCGGTGGGCGGGCAGGCCGGAGATGCGGAAGGCGGCGTAGGTGAGCACATCCACCGGGTTGGTGACGATGAGCAGGGTGCCCTCGAAAGGGCGGGCGGTGATCTGGGGGATCACCTGGTCGAACACCGCCACGTTCTGGTGGATCAGGTCCAGCCGGGTCTGGCCCTCCTTCTGGTTGGCCCCGGCGGCGATGACGATGAGGGCGCAGTCGGCGATGTCGTCATAGCTGCCGGCGTACACGTCCATGGAGACGATATAGGGCAGGCCGTGGCTCAGGTCCATGGCCTCCCCCTCGGCCTTGTCCCGGTTGGCGTCGATGAGCACCAGCTCGGTGAACAGGCCCCGCTGGATGAGGGCGAAGGCGCTGGCGGAGCCCACGAAGCCGCAGCCGATGATGGCCGCCTTGCGGGGGTTGAGCATGGGAAACACATCCTTTTCCGTTTTCGGGTAGTTTGGACGGAAAAGGCACAGGATATGCGAAGGCCCTCCGGTGACCGGAGGGCCTTACCGCAGCTCGTATTTATCCAGCACCGCCGTGAACCAGCCGGGCAGCGGGGCCTCCACCGTCATGACCTCCCCGGTGGAGGGGTGGGTGAAGGTGAGCTTCGCCGCGTGGAGACACTGGCCCAAAAGACCGGCGACGGGCTTTTTCGCGCCGTAGACCGTATCGCCCAACAGCGGGTGGCCGATGTGGGCCAGGTGGACGCGAATTTGATGGGTGCGGCCCGTCTCCAGCCGGCAGGTGAGGTAGGTCATGCCGTGGTTGGAGGCCAGCGCCCGCCAGTGGGTGACGGCCTCCCTGCCCTCCCCCGGGCGGCAGACCGCCATCCGCTTGCGGTCCACGGGGTGGCGGGCGATGGGCGCGTCGATGGCGCCCTCCGTTTCCCGGAAGGCGCCCGCCGCCACGGCGTGGTACAGCCGGAACAGGGAGTGGTCCTGGAGCTGGGCGGAGAGGGCCAGGTGGGCCCGGTCGTTCTTGGCGGCGATGATAAGGCCGGAGGTGTTTTGGTCGATGCGGTGGACGATGCCGGGGCGCAGCTCCCCGTTGATGCCGGAGAGGGAGTTCCCGCAGTGATACAGCAGGGCGTTGACCAGGGTGCCGTCCGGATGGCCGGGGGCGGGATGGACCACCATTCCCGCCGGCTTGTTCACCACGATTACGTCGCCGTCCTCATAGACCACGTCCAAGGGGATGTCCTGGGGGACCAGGTCCACCGGTTGGGGCTGGGGCGGGGTGATGAGCAGGAGGTCCCCCGGCTCCAGACGGGCGTTCTTTTTCAGGGGCAGCCCGTTCCGGGTGACCCTCCCCTCCTCCAGCCAGCGCTGGGCCGCCGAGCGGGTGAGGCCGTCCAGGGCGGCGGACAGCACCGCGTCCGCCCGCCCCGGCTCATTGACCGTCAGCGGGAAGCTGGGGGCCGTCATGGGGGTCCTCCTCCTTTTTGTCGTCGTCCTTCCAGTGGAGCAGCAGATAGATGGCCAGCAGGGGCACCCCAATGGTGATGCAGCAGTCGGCCACGTTGAACACGGGGAAATCCATGAACAGGGTGCGGATCATGTCGGTGACGTAGCCGAACACCGCCCGGTCAATGAGGTTCCCCACCCCGCCGGCCAGGATCAGCAGGGCGGAGATGCGGCCCAGGACCCCGGTGAAGAAGCCCTTTACCACCAGATAACAGATGACCAGTACCACCACGGCGGAGATCAGGGTGAGCAGCCAGGTGTGTTCCCGGAGGACGGAGAAGGCCGCCCCGGTGTTCTGAACGTAGGTGAAGTCCAGCACGCCGGGGAGAAAGGGCACCGAGCCTCCCAGGGGGATATGGGCGCGGACCAGATATTTGGCGAGCTGGTCGACGATGACCAGCAGCACCGCCAGGATGGCGTACAGCATAACATCAGCCCTTCGTGAAAAAGTCTCATTTCCGGTATTATACACCGATTTTGGGCCGCTGTCATCCTTTTTTGACGGCGGACGCATAGTCCGCCCGGAACGGCGGCATACTGCCGGAAAGGAGATATGCCCATGGGCTTTTTCGGAACCAAGAAAAATATCCCGCCGCCCCACCCGCGAAAGGAGCCGCGGTACGACCTGCCCGTCGCCCCCGACGCCATCGCCGGGGTGTTCGACAAATGCGCCGATTTCAACCGGCGGACCCTGTACCTGAACAACGACCCCTCCCGGCAGGTGGAGATGATGTATATCGCGGGGCAGGTCCGCAACGAGCGGGCCTGCGACTATGTGCTGCGCCCCCTGACCCAGAACGGGGCCCTGTCCGCCTGCCCGGACATGGACGCCGCCTTCGACCTGATGGCAAAGGGCGGGCTGTATTCCCTGTCCGTCGAGACCCGGGACACGGCGGACCAGGTCATCTTCGATCTGATCGACGGCTCGGTGGCCCTGTTTTTCCCGGGAAAGACGAAAGTCCTTACCCTGTCCGCCGGCACCGAGGAGAAGCGGTCTGTCTCCGACCCGGAGAACGAACCCGACGTGAAGGGGGCCAGAGACTCCTTCGTGGAGAGCCTGCGGACCAACACCTCCCTGGTGCGGCGGCGGTTTCGGGCCCCGGAACTGAAGGTGGAGGAACAGATCGTGGGGCGGCAGTCGCTGACGCCCGTGGACGTGCTGTATGTGGAGGGCATCGCCGACCCGTCCCTTGCCGGACAGGTGAAGGCGCGGCTGGAGAAAATCGACATCGACGCGCTGCTGATGACCGGCAGCCTGGAGCAGTATATCACCGAGGAGAGCCGGACGGCCTTTCCCCTCACCGTATACACCGAGCGGCCCGACCGGTTCGCCGTGGGGCTGGCGGAGGGCCGGGTGGGAGTGCTGGTGGACGGCATCCCCATGGGGTGGCTGTTCCCCGCCACCCTGGACAGCTTTTTCCGCACCGGCCAGGACCGGACGGACAGCTGGGCGGTGGCGGCGGCCCTGTCGGTGCTGCGGTACCTGTGCGTGCTGATCACCCTGTTCCTGCCGGGGCTGTACGCGGCGGCGGTGCTGTTCCACCCGGAGCTTATCCCGGTGAAGCTGTCCCTGTCCATCATCGCCGCCAAGGCGGACGTGCCCTTCTCCACCCTGACGGAGGTGCTGGTGATGCTGCTGGCCTTCGAGGTCTTACAGGAGGCGGGACTGCGCCTCCCCTCCTCCATCGGGCAGACGGTGTCCATCCTGGGCGGCCTGGTGGTGGGCTCCGCCGCCGTGGAGGCCAAGCTGGTGAGCCCGGCGGTGCTGGTGGTGGTGGCCATCGCCGGCATCGCGGGATACACCGCCCCCAGCCAGGACTTCGCCGGGGCGCTGCGCATCTGGCGGTTTATCCTGTCCATCGCCGGAGGGGTGCTGGGTCTGGCGGGGCTGGCCCTGGGCGGGGCGGTCCTCGTCTGCCGGCTGGCGCAGATGGAGACCTTCGGGACGGCCTATCTGACCCCTTTCGCCTCCAACGCGGGCAAGCAGCGGGAGGGCCATACGGTGCTCCGGGAGCCGCTGCCCAAGGTCAAGACCAGACCCAGCTATCTGAACACCAGGAACAGGAGGAATCAGGGGTGAGACGACTGGCGGCGGCGATGATAATGGTCCTCCTGCTGACGGGCTGCCGGGGCAGGGAGCCGGACGAGCTGGCTCTGGTGCGGGTGCTGGGGGTGGACGGGCCGGGGCCCGTGATTCTCGCCGCCGTGTGCGGGGGCGACGACCAGGGAGACGGCAGCCGGGGGAGCTGCGCCGGGACGGACTTCCTCTCCGCGCTGGAGGGGCTGCCTTGGACCAACGAGGAGGATCGGGAGGAGCTGTCCCTCACCAGCGTGTCCTGGCTGGTGGTGGGCCGGGATGTGGACCTGGAGGCCGTCCTGCTGGCGGTGCTCCGGGACCAGGAGCTGGCGGGGCTGTCCACCGTGTGGCTGGCGGACGGGGGGGCGGCGGCCTTGCTGGAGCGCTGCGAGGACCCGGCGGCGGCGCTGACCCTCCTGGCCCGGCAGGGGGTGGAGGCCCCCACGGCGGCCAAAGCGCTGGCGGCCTTATATAACGAAGGCCAGGTGGAATTGCCGGTGTTGGATATGGGAGAGAACGGGTTAGAGTGTCAGGGAGTGGAGTTATGGAGGTAGAAAAGCTGTCCGGGCGGCAGCTGTGGGTGGCGGCGGTGACGGCGGGACTGTCCACGGCGGCGGCCGTGGCGGGGCGGGCGGACTGGCGGTGGATGCTGCTGGCCGTGCCTCCGGGCGTGTTGGCGTTCTGGGGCCTGCTGAGGCTCCTCGGCACAAGGCCGCTGTTCGGGGGCGCGCGGGGCGGGGGCCTGCGGGTCCTCTACTGCGGCTGGGCGGTGATCCTTATGGCCGGGGGGCTGGAGCGCGCCGCGGGCCGGTTCCAGGGGGAGGCCCAGGGCCAGTGGCCCGCGGGTCTGCTCATGATCCTGCTGGCCGCCCCCCTGGTCTGGATGGGCTGGGGGAAGGCGGCGGCCTTTTTCCGGGCTGCGGAGATCTTCTGGCTGGCGGCGGCGGTCACCGCCGGAGCGGTGCTGGCCATGGGGATATTCCGGGTGGAGGGGCGGTATCTGACCGCGCCGGCGGCCGGCTGGCGGGAGTCCCTGCTGGCCGGGGCGGAGGTGCTGACCGTGGCCGTCTTTCTTCTGCCGCATATATATAAGGTAGCGCCCGCGGCCGGGGATGAGAGGCGCGGCCTTGGCTGGCTGGCGGTCCTGGGCCTTTTGGCGGCGGCTCTGGCCGGGCTGACGGCGGGCGTGCTGAGCCCGGCGGTGGCGGCGGCCCTGGACCGGCCCTTCTTCGTGACGGTGGGGCTGCTGGGGACCAGCGCCCGGCTGGAGGGGCTCATCTCCGCCCTGTGGCTGCTGCCCGACCTGACCTTGATCGGCCTGCTGTCCCGGACCTGGGGAGAGCGGCGCTGGCCCGCGGCGGCGGTGCTGGCGGCGCTGGCCCTGGCTCTCACCGAAGGGATGGGGCGGGCGCCCGCCTGGCTCTTCCCCGCCGGCAGCCTTTCGCTGGTGATTTTGACAGTGGCCCTCTCATTGGGGAGGAAGGATTAGTGGTCGTCCCTGCGGCCGGACGGCACATCTTGTGGTCGAAAAAAGGGAGGAAAAAAGTGCGGAAAATTCGAGAAAAAACCGTTGACAAAGGGGCCGGGAATCTGGTATATTAGCAAAGCGCCTCGCGGGAGACCACCTTGCCGCCCATGGAAGAAAAAACTTTTCGTCCGGGGCAAAAAAGGGGTTGACAAGGGCGCGGGGATATGTTATCCTAATTGAGTTCGCGGGTAAAACCGCGGGCGGGTTTGCACCTTGTAAATTAAACAACGAAGACAGAAAGCACCAGAAGGAAGAGAGTTCCTTCTGTACTGGTAGAACAGTGCGGAAGGTTCTTGTTGATTCTATTTTGAAGATCAGGAAACTGGTCTCGATGAAATGATTTATGCAGCTGGAAGGCTGTATAGATACGATTTTATTGAGAGTTTGATCCTGGCTCAGGATGAACGCTGGCGGCGTGCTTAACACATGCAAGTCGAACGGAGCTGC
>CANQKJ010000094.1 GCA_947624465.1 uncultured Oscillospiraceae bacterium | reverse complement strand
CCGGCTATTTCCCGCCTTTATGCAAAAACGACCCGTTCTCGCTCCCTGAAAACGGCTCATTCTTTGACAGACTGAAAAGCCCCGCGGTCATTGACCGCGGGGCTTTTTTGTCCCCGCGGGGAGGCGGGAAAAAACTTGCACAAAAACGGATTGGTAATATTGTTCAAAAAATAAATGTACCGGGGGGGGGTAATGTGTTATTATTTACATGTTATATTGCGGAAAAGAGGGATGTGCTATGAACCAGAGACCTATCCTCGGCATCACCATGGGCGACCCCTTCGGCAACGGCCCGGAGATATCCGTCCGGGCGCTGGCAGACCCGGCGGTATATGACCGCTGCCGGCCCCTGATCGTGGGCGACGCCAGCTGCATGGAGCACGCCGCCCGGGCCGCGAAGGCCGTGGACGGCACGGAGATCACCGTGCACCCCATCCACGCCGTGGGCGAGGCGATGTTCCGCCCCGGCGTCATAGACGTGTTCGACATGGGCATCGTCTCCCCCGCCGATATCCCCGGCGACCCGGCGGACCCCAGGCCCTTCGGCCTGGGTCCCACGGTGCTGGGCGGCGAGGCGGCCTTCCAGTACGTGAAGAAGGTCATCGAGCTGGCCATGGACGGCCAGGTGGACGCCACGGTCACCAACGCCCTGAGCAAGGAGGCCATCAACATGGCCGGGCACCACTTCTCCGGCCACACGGAGATATACGCCCACTACACCGGCACGGACAAGTACACCATGATGCTGGCCCACGAGGACCTGCGGGTGGTGCACGTGTCCACCCACGTGTCCCTGCGGGAGGCTTGCGACCGGGTGAAGAAGCAGCGGGTGCTGGACGTGATCCGCATCGCCGACGCCGGCTGCAAGGCCATCGGCATCCCCGCGCCCAAGATCGCCGTGGCCGGACTGAACCCCCACTGCGGCGAGAACGGCATGTTCGGCCGGGAGGAGATCGAGGAGATACAGCCCGCCATCGACCAGGCCATGGCCGAGGGGATATGCATTCCCGACGGGAAGCCCACGCCCCCGGACACCGTGTTCTCCAAGGCGCTGGGCGGCTGGTACGACATCGTGGTGTGCATGTACCATGACCAGGGTCACATCCCCCTGAAGGTGAAGGGCTTCGTGTACAACAAGGCCGAGGGCCACTGGGACGCGGTGGCCGGCGTGAACGTGACGCTGGGCCTGCCCATCATCCGGGCTAGCGTGGACCACGGCACCGGCTACGGCCACGCGGGCAGCGGCAGGGCCAATGCCCTGAGCCTGGTCAACGCCATGGACTACGGCATCCGCATGGCCAACGCCAAGGCGGCCCAGTGACCGCCGGAGGAGAGGAAGGGAGAGCGCTATGAACAGATACCTTATCGTCGCGGACGATTTTACCGGGGCCAATGACACCGGCGTGCAGATGAAGCGCCGGGGCCTGCCCACCACCGTGATCTTCGCCGGCCATCCCGTGCCCGGCGGGGAGGGGTCCGTGGTCATCGACACGGAGAGCCGGGGCCTGACCGGCCAGGAGGCCGGGGCCGTGACCGCCGGGGCGCTGCAGGGCGTGGACCTGGACGGCTTCCGGTGCGTTATCAAGAAGGTGGACTCCACCCTGCGGGGCAACGTGGCGGAGGAGATATTGGCGGTGGACCGGGCCTACGGGAGCGAGCTGGTGGTATTCGCGCCGGCCCTGCCGGCCCTGGGGCGGACCACCGAGGGGGGCGTGCACATGCTCAAGGGCGTGCCCCTGTGCCAGACCGAGCTGGCCAAGGACCCGAAAAAGCCGGTCCGGGAGGACAACCTGAAGAAGATATTGGAGCGGGTGTATGACGAGCCGGTCACCCATGTGGGCCTGGAGGATATCCGCGCCGGGAAGATCGATCTGACCGGCGGGCGGGTGTTTACCTTCGACGCCGCGCTGGACGGCGACCTGCGGGCCGTGATCCTGGCGGCCATGGCCACGGGCAAAAAGGTCCTGTGGGTGGGCACGGCGGCCATCGCCGACAGCCTGATGGAGCTGGAGCGGAAGACCCATCCCGCCCTGGGCGTGGTGGCCAGCGTCAGCTCCGTGACCAGAGGCCAGGTCCGGGAGGCCGAGAAGGCGGGGGTGACGCTGATCCAGGTGCCCGTCCACGACCTGCTGGCCGGGCGGGACACGCCCGCGCCCTATGCGGCAAAGACCGTGGAGAGCCTGCTGGCCGGGAAGGACACCATCCTTCTGAGCAGCTCCTCCTATGACCGGGACCAGCTGGCCCTGTCGGAGGAGGAAGGGAAGAAGAAGGGGATGGTGACCAGCCAGGTCAGCGAGTATGTGCAGGCGCTCATGGGCGCCATGACCGTGGAGATACTGCAAAAGGCCCCCGTGTCCGGCGTGTTCCTGACCGGCGGCGACACGGCCATGGGCGTGCTGGGCACCGCCAAGGCCGACGGCTCGGAGATATTGGCGGAGATATTGGTGGGCATCCCCATGCTGAAGGTGGTGGGAGGCTCCCTGGACGGGGTGAAGGTGGTCACTAAGGCCGGCGCCTTCGGCCAGGAGGACGCCATCCTCTTCGCCATGCGGAAGCTGAAGGAAGCGTGAACCGGTACAGGAAGTACCGTTGATATCACATACCAATCTGAAAAGGAGGAACGTATACCCATGAAGAGCGTACAGCTGCCCTACGGAAAAGGCACACTGACGGCGGAGATCCCCGACGAGCGCTTCAACGGCACGCTGGTGTCCAAGATGACCGAGTACGTGCCGGAAAAGAGCGAGGTGGAGCTGATCCGGGACGCCCTGGACCATCCCATCGGCACCCCCAAGCTGTCGGAGATGGCCATCGGCAAGAAAAAGGTGGTCATCATCTCCAGCGACCACACCCGTCCCGTGCCCAGCAAGATCATCATGCCGCTGCTGCTGGCCGAGGTCCGTAAGGGCAATCCGGATGCCGACATCACCATCCTCATCTCCACGGGCCTGCACCGGGAGACCACCCGGGAGGAGCTGGCGGACAAGTTCGGCGACGAGATCGTGAACAACGAGAAGATCCTTGTCCACGACTGCGACGACAAGGACAACCTGGTGGATCTGGGCAAGCTGCCCTCCGGCGGCGAGCTGATCATCAACAAGCTGGCCTATGAGGCGGACCTGCTGGTGGCCGAGGGCTTCATCGAACCCCACTTCTTCGCCGGCTTCTCCGGCGGCCGCAAGAGCATCCTCCCCGGCATCGCCAGCCGCGTGACGGTGTGCTACAACCACAACGCCGAGTTCATCGACGACCTGCACTCCCGCACCGGCGTCATCGACGGCAACCCCATCCATGAGGATATGCTGTACGCCGCCCGGGCGGCTCACCTGGCCTTCATCTGCAACGTGGTGGTCAGCGCCGAGCACAAGGTCCTGTACGCCGTGGCCGGCGACTGCGACCGGGCCCACATCGCCGGGCGCAACTTCCTTCTGAAATACTGCCAGGTGGACAAGATCCCCGCCGACATCGTCATCAGCACCAACGGCGGCTATCCCCTGGACCAGAACATCTACCAGGCCGTCAAGGGCATGACCGCCGCTGAGGCCACCGTCAACGAGGGCGGCGTGATCATCATGGTGGCGTCCTCCACCCAGGGCCACGGCGCGCCGGTGTTCTATGAGACGTTCAAGAACGAGCCGGACATCGAAAAGCTCATGGCCCAGTTCCGCGCCACCCCCAAGGAGGAGACCATCCCCGACCAGTGGCAGTCCCAGATCTTCGTCCGGGTGCTGCAGCGGGCGGACGTGATCTACATCTCCGAGGCGGACGACCAGGTGGTGCGCGACCTGCACCTGATCCCGGCCCACTCCATCGCCGAGGCCATCGCCAAGGCCGACGAGATCCTGGCCGCCAAGGGCCGGAAGGACGCCAAGATCACCGTCATCCCCGACGGCGTGGCTGTGATCGTGCTGTGATCGCCGCTGGGGGTAGCCACATATGAAAAAGGTCGTTCTCATACCCGATTCATTCAAGGGCACGCTCAGCTCCCAGCAGATCTGTGACATCCTCCGGGAGAAGGTGCAGCTCCACTTCCCCGGCTGCGAGACCGTATCCATCCCCGTGGCCGACGGCGGCGAGGGCAGCGTGGACGCTTTCCTCACCGCCCTGGGCGGCGAGAAGGTCTGGGAAACGGTGAAAAACCCGTACTTCGAGGACATGCGTTCCTTCTACGGTCTCATCGACAACGGAAAGACCGCGGTCGTCGAGATGGCCTCCTGCGCGGGGCTGCCCCTGGTGGAGGACCGGAAGGACCCCTGCCGGACCACCACCTACGGCGTGGGCCAGCTGATCCTGGCGGCGGCGGCCCGGGGCGTCAGCAAGATCATCGTGGGCCTGGGCGGCAGCTCCACCAACGACGGCGGCTGCGGCGCGGCGGCGGCCGTGGGCGTGAAGTTTTATAACGCCGAGGGCGAGAGCTTCATCCCCACCGGCGGCACCACCGGCCAGATCGCCTCCATCGACTTCTCGGGCCGGGACAAGGCCCTGGAGGGCGTGGAGTTCGTCACCATGTGCGACATCGATAACCCCATGTACGGCCCCACCGGCGCGGCCCACATCTTCGGACCCCAGAAGGGCGCCGATCCGGAGACGGTCCTGTTTCTGGACGAGGGCATCAAGAACCTGTGCCAGGTCATCAAGAAGGACCTGGGCCAGGATCTGAGCCAGCTTCCCGGCGGCGGCGCGGCCGGCGCCATGGGCGCGGGCATGGTGGCCTTCTTCGGCTCCCGGCTCCAGATGGGCATCCAGACCGTGCTGGACACCGTGGGCTTCGACCAGGTCATCTCCGACGCGGACATGATCTTCACCGGCGAGGGCAAGATGGACTCTCAGTCCCTGCGGGGCAAGGTGGTCATCGGCGTGGCCGCCCGGGCGAAGAAACAGAACGTGCCCGTGGTGGTGATCGCCGGCGGCGTGGACGACGCCGACATCGGCGGCCAGGCCTTCGACGTGGGCGTGACGGGCGTGTTCTCCATCAACCGCCTGCCCCAGGATTTCTCCGTGAGCCGGCACAACAGCGTGGACAACCTGGCCTACACGGTGGACAACATCCTGCGGCTCATCAAATGTGTCAGCAAATAAATTTTAACGAGAAAAGGAGAGAAACATGAAGATCCTGCAAACTGTCAAGAAGATCCCCGGCGGTCTGATGGTCGTCCCCCTGCTGCTGGGCGCCGTTGTCAACACCTTCTTCGGCAACAGCATCCTGGGCCTGACCGAGACCGGCATCTGGGACTGGTTCAGCGGCACCTTCACCACCCACCTGTGGCAGGGCGGCGCCATGCCCATCCTGGCGGTGTTCCTGTTCTGCAACGGCGCCACCATCGACTTCAAGCGGGCCGGCGTGCCCCTGGTCAAGGGCGTGACCCTGACGGTCGTGAAGGTGGGCATAGGCATCATCGTGGGCCTGCTCATCAACGCCACCGTGGGCCCCGGCGGCATCCTGGGCCTGACCCCGCTGGCCATCGTGGCCTCCCTGGCCAACTCCAACGGCGGCCTGTATGCCTCCCTGGCCGGTGAGTACGGCGACGCCACCGACGTGGGCGCCGTGTCCATCCTGTCCATCAACGACGGCCCCTTCTTCACCATGGTGGCCCTGGGCGCCAGCGGCATCGCCAACATCCCCATCAACACCCTGATCGGCTGCGTCATCCCCATCGTCATCGGCTGCATCCTGGGCAACCTGGACGAGGAGATCCGCAAGTTCTGCGTCCCCGGCGCTTCCATGATGATCCCCTTCTTCGCCTTCCCTCTGGGCGCCGGACTGAACCTGAAGAACCTCATCGTGGGCGGCGCACCCGGCATCCTGCTGGGCGTGGCCTGCACCCTCATCACCGGCCTGTGCGGCTATCTGGTATATAAGCTGCTGGGCAAGGTCCCCGCTTTCGGCATCGATCACCCGGAGGTGGGCGGCGCAATCGGTACGACAGCCGGCAACGCGGCCGCTACCCCCGCCGCCGTGGCCGCTGCGGACGCCAGCCTTCTGGCCATTTCCGAGGCCGCTACCGCGCAGGTCACCTGCGCCATCATCGTGACCGCCATCCTCTGCCCGCTGCTGGTCACCTGGCTGCACAAGATCGAGGCCAAGAAGGCCGCGGCCTGATCCTTCCCTTACGTAAAAAGCACACCGTCCCCTCCGGGACGGTGTGTTTTTCTCTGCCGGCTATTGCCAACCCGGGCGGAACGTGATACACTCCCCCCGAGGTGTTTTTGATGACCAACTTTGACCGCCGCCTGGCCGCCCGCCGGGACGAGCTGGAGCGGCTTTACGGAGAACTGTACGGCGACGGGGCCATGCTGGAGGCCCTGGAAAAGGCCATGGGGGAGGCGTATGCCGCCCGGAGCGTGGCCCTGAAGCGGCTGGACACCGCCCGGGAGCGGGACGCGGACTGGTACCGCCGGGGCAATATGCTGGGCATGACCATGTACACGGACCTGTTCGCCGGGGACCTGCCGGGCCTGGAGGGGAAGCTGGACTATCTGGCGGAGCAGGGGGTGAGCTATCTGCACCTGATGCCCCTGCTGAAAATGCCCCACCCGGACAACGACGGCGGCTACGCCGTGGAGGATTTCTCCCAGGTGGACCCGGCCCTGGGCACCAATGAGGACCTGGCGCGGCTCACCGCCGCCATGCGCCGGCGGGGCATGAGCCTGTGCCTGGACTTCGTGATGAACCACACCGCCGACACCCACGCCTGGGCCATGCTGGCCAAGGAGGGCCGGCAGGAGTACATAGACCGGTACATCTGCTTCGACACGCCGGACATCCCCCGCCAAATGGAAAAGACCATCCCGGACGTATTCCCGGCCACCGCCCCGGGCAGCTTCATCTACGTGCCGGAGATGGGCAAATACGTCTGCTCCTCCTTCCATCCCTACCAGTGGGATCTGAACTACCGCAACCCGGCGGTGTTCAACGACATGGTCTCCGCCATGCTGGCCCTGGCCAACCTGGGGGTGGAGGTGCTGCGGGTGGACGCCACGCCCTACCTGTGGAAGGAGATGGGCACCACCTGCCGGAACCTGCCCCAGGTGCACACCATCATGCGCATGGTCCGGCTCATCACCGAGTGCGTCTGCCCCGGGGTGATCCTGAAGGGGGAGGTGGTGATGGCGCCCAAGGAGCTGGCGCCCTATTTCGGCACGGCGGAAAAGCCGGAGTGCCATATCCTTTATAACAGCTCCACCATGTGCACCCAGTGGAGCGCTCTGGCCAGCGGGGACATCCGGCAGCTGAAGCACCAGCTGGACGACCTGCACTCCCTGCCGCGCCACTGCGCCTTCGTCAACTACCTGCGCTGCCACGACGACATCGGCTGGGGCCTGAACGAGGCCTTCGGCCAGAGCATCGACCAGGACGCGCTGCTGCACAAAATATACCTGTACGAGTTTTATGAGGGCAGCTTCCCCGGCAGCTGGGCCAGGGGAGAGCGATATAACTATGACCCCGTCACCAAGGACGCCCGGACCTGCGGCACCACCGCCAGCCTGTGCGGCATCGAAAAGGGCCTGGCGGAGGGTGATCCGGTCCAGGTGGACATGGGCGTCCGCCGGGACCTGATGATGCACGCGGCCATGATGACCATGGCCGGGCTCCCCATGCTGTCCAGCGGCGACGAGATCGGCCAGCTCAACGGCTATGACTACCACGACGACCCGGACCGGCGGGAGGACAGCCGGAACCTGCACCGCACCGCCTTCAACTGGGCTAGCGCCGCCAAACGGACCGAGCCGGGCACCGTCCAGCAGCGGCTGTGGGACGGGCTGCGGCAGCTGGAGCGCATCCGGGCGGAGGAGGGCTGCTTCGGCCCGGACGCCTGGGTGACCACCTGGGACAGCCACAACGACCATGTGCTGGCGCTGGTGCGCATGACGGAAGAGGAAACGCTGGTGGGCCTTTTCAACTTCACCGGCCAGGACCAGACCGTCTGGCTGGACGGGATGGAGGGGCCGTTCACCGACCTGATCTCCGGCATGGAGGGACCCTGCATCGGTCGGACGCTGGCGCCCTGGCAGTACTGTCTGTGCCGGAAAGACTGAACCTGCGCCCAGTCAAAACCTCCGGCGAAGCCGGAGGCTTGAATAGGCCCTAGAAGGGCCTGGTACTAGCAAGCCCCTAAAGGGACACTGAAAAGTTTGCCGACCGCATTTCTTTTTCAGGCCGCCCCTTAAGGGGCTTTCCCTATATCCTGCTTGATCTCTCCGTATATCACCATTCGCCTATACTTCGG
>CANQKJ010000093.1 GCA_947624465.1 uncultured Oscillospiraceae bacterium | reverse complement strand
TCCACGGCCGCGGAGAAGGCCTCCACCGCCACGGCGCTGGCCACGCTGCCGCTCTGGGCGCCGCCCATGCCATCGCACACCACCAGAACAGCCGTGTCGTCCGTCAACTGTCGAAAGGCATAGCTGTCCTGATTGTCCCGGCGGACCCGCCCCACATCGGTCATACCGCACAGCTTCATACCATTACCTCCCTGCCTTCATCTGCCGCCGCCGTAGCTGGCCGCAGGACGCGTCGATATCGCCGCCCAGCTTCCGGCGCACCGTGGCGGTGACGCCGTGGCCCTCCAACCGCCTTTGGAACTCCCTCACCCGCCGGCTGGGTTTCAGCGGGGACTCCTCGATATCGTTCAGCGGGATCAGATTCACATGGGCGGGCTGCCCCTTCAGCAGGGCCGCCAGCCGGTCCGCCTGCTCGTCGCTGTCGTTCACGCCGTCGATGACGGCGTATTCATAGGAGATGCGCCGCCCGGTGGTCTCAAAGTACCGGCGGCAGGTCTCCATCAGCTTCTCCACGCCCACGGAGCGGTTCACCGGCATGAGCCGGGAGCGGGTCTCGTCGTCAGGGGCGTGGAGGGATACGCTGAGTGTTAATTGTAACCCAAGGGAGGCCAGTTTGTCAATTCTCCCAACAAGCCCGCAGGTGGACAGGGAGATATGCCGCATACCGATGTTCAGCCCATCCGGGTGATTGACCAGGGTGAGGAACCGCAGTACGTTGTCGAAGTTGTCCAGCGGCTCGCCGATGCCCATCATCACGATGTTGGACACCTTTTCCCCGCTGTCCTTCTGCGCGAAGATGATCTGGTCCAGTATCTCGCCGGCCGTCAGGTCTCTCACCTTGCCGCCCAGAGTGGAGGCGCAGAACACGCAGCCCATGTTGCACCCCGCCTGACAGGACACGCACACAGTATTGCCATGATGGTAGCGCATCAATACGGTCTCCACGCAGTTGCCGTCCCAGAGCCGCCAGAGATACTTGATGGTGCCGTCGATTTTGGACACCTGTCTGCGCTCGATCCGGGGCGCGAACAGGCGGCACTCCTCCGCCAGCCTCTCCCGCAGGCTCCTGGGGAGGTTGGTCATCTCGTCGAAGGACTCCACGCCTTCGTTCAGCCAGCGGAACACCTGCTTCGCCCGGAAAGCGGGCTGGCCCAGCTCCTTAAAAAAAACGGCCAGCTCCTCGGGCGTCATGGATTTCAGATCGGTCAAAGAGGCTCACCCTCTCTTTCGCAGCTTTGCCACAAAAAAGCCGTCAGTGTGGTGGATGTGGGGCCAGAAGGTCATCATTCCGGGCTGTTCGCCAAACTCCGGGAGCGTAAAAGGTTCCAGGACAAAGCCGGAGTGGTCCGACAGGAAGCCTTCCACCATTCCCTCGTTCTCCCGCTCCAGCAGGGTACAGGTGGAGTAGAGCAAAACGCCGTCCGGCCTGACATACCGGGCGCAGTTGTCCAGGATGGCCCGCTGGAGGCCGGGCAGGTCCTCCATGGGTCCGGGGTCCTTATAGCGGATATCCGGCTTCTTGCGGATGACCCCCAGGCCGGAGCAGGGCACGTCGGTGAGGACGGCGTCGAAGCCTCTCTCCCACTCCGGCCGGAACGCCGCGGCGCTCTGGAGTGTGGGCGCTATCACGGACAGGCCCAGCCGGTCCCGGCCCGCCTCCAGCAGCCTGATCTTGTGGGGGTGGATGTCGCAGGAGACGATCTCCCCCCGGTCCTCCATGTCGACGGCGGCGGCAAAAGACTTGCCTCCGGGGGCGGCGCAGGCGTCCAGCACCTGCATCCCCGGTCTCAGGCCGGCGGCGGTCACCGCCAGACGGGCCGCCGGGTCCTGGATGTAGAACAGGCCCTCGCGGTAGGCAGCCAGCCGCTCCAGGTCGCCGGAGCTTTTCAAAACGAGGCAGTTCGGCAGCCAGAGATGGGGCGCCGCCTCCACCCCCTCCGCCGCCAGGGCGGAGGCGGTCTCCGCCGCCGTGGCCCGGGTCGTGTTCACCTGGGCGGCGATGGGAGGCTGCTCATTGTCGGCGGCCAGGAGCCGCTCCGTGCCGTCCTCGCCTAGGCGGGCGATGAACTCCTCCGTCAGCCACCGGGGATGGCTGTATTTTAGCGACAAGGTTTCCGCCTTGTCAGCTCCAGTCGGCTCAGGTAGCTCCCCCGCCCGGAGCATGGCCCGGAGCACCCCGTTGACCATCCCCGCCGCCCCGGGGTTTTTGCAGTACCGGCGGGTCAGCTCCACCGCCTCGTTGACGGCGGCGCTGGCGGGGATCTTGTCCAAAAACAGGAGCTGATAGGCCGCGATCCGCAGGCCGCACAGCACATGGAGTTCCAGCCGGTCCAGCCTCATCTTGCAAAACCGGGCCAGGTGCCAGTCCAGGAGCATCCTGTTTTGCAGCACGCCGAAGCACAGCCGGGTCGCCAGGGCGGCCTCCCGCCGGTCCAGCCCGCCCTCCCGCAGGGTCCTCTTGAGGAAGGCGTCCGACCAGGCGCCCTGGCGCTCACAGGCGGCCAGGGTAAGCAGCGCCGCCTCCCGGGCGGACATGGGGCGCTTCCCGCTCATAGCGGCCCCTTCACCGGATGGCCGGCCAGAAAGGCTGCGGCGGCCATGGGCTTTTTGCCGTCAGGCTGCAATTCCTCGATTTCCAGGATAATACCGTCTCCGCAGACGATTTTCAAGCCTTTTTTGTCGGCCTGGGCCACCGTCCCCGCGGGCCTGCGGTCGGTCTCCCCCGTCAATTTCGTCCGCAGCACCTTACAGCGGACGCCGTCCAGCTCCGCCGCGGCCGCCGGCCAGGGATACAGCCCCCGCGTCTGGTCGTGGACGCGCCGGGCGGGCTGGGTCCAGTCGATGGGGGACAGCTCCTTGGACAGCATGGGGGCATAGCAGGCCCCGGACTCGTCCTGGGGAACGGGCGAAACGGTCCCGGCGGCGATGTCCTCTACCGTCTTGACCAGCAGCTCCGCCCCCAGCTCCGCAAGGCGGGCGGTGAGCTGCTGGGCGTTCTCGTCGATGCCGATGGCGGTCTCGCCCTGGGTCAGGATGTCGCCGGTGTCCAGCCCCTCGGCCATATACATGATGGTGACGCCGGTTTTGTCCTCGCCGTTCAGGATGGCCCAGTTGATGGGGGCGGCCCCCCGATACCGCGGCAGCAGGGACGAGTGGACGTTGACGCAGCCGTACTTGGGCAGCGCCAGAATATCCGGCGGCAGGATCTTGCCGTAGGCGGCCACCGCGATCAGCTCCGGGGACAGCTCCCTCAAAGCGGACAGCGCCTCCCCGTCCCGCAGTTTGGCGGGCTGATAAACGGGGATATCAGCTGACAGGGCATATTCCTTTACAGGGCATGACTGAAGCCTGTTCTGATGGCGTCCAACCGGCTTGTCCGGCTGGGTGAACACGCCGGCGATCTCATGCCCGGCCTCCACCAGCGCCCGCAGGGAGGGCACCGCGAACTCCGGGGTGCCCATGAACACGATCCTCATTTTCCGCCCTCCGGCTTTGCCGTTCCGCCCTTCTGCTTCTGGGCGGCCCGGTACTCCTCCATCTCCTCGGGGGTGTAGAGCCTGTCCGTGTGCTCCACGAACAGGTGGCCGTCCAAATGCTCCAGTTCGTGGCAGAAGCACCGGGCCACGATCTCCTCGCCGGTGGCCTCGAACCAGCTGCCGTTCCGGTCCTGGGCGCGGACGGTGACCACGCTGGGCCGGGTGACGATGCCGTACTGGCCGGGGACGCTCAAACAGCCCTCAAAGTCGGTCTGCTCCCCCTCCTGGGAGACGATCTCCGGGTTCACCAGCTCCAGGATATGCTCGTTCCCCTCCTCCATCACGTCCATGACCACCACCACCCGGCGGAGGATGCCCACCTGTGGGGCGGCAAGGCCCACGCCGTTGGAGATCAGCAGGGTCTCCTTCATGTCGTCGATGAGGGTGTGGAGCTTTTTGTCAAATTTCACCACCGGGCGGCACTTCTTCTCCAACGCGGGGTCGCCCCGGGTGATGATGATGCGTTCAGCCATGATTGGTTCCTCCTTGTCAGTCCAGCGGGTCCACGTCGGCGAAGACGGTCACCCCGCGGTTCAGCTTATCCGCCTGGGCCTGCCGCAGCAGATGGGCCACCAGCAACCGGATATCTTTCGTGTTTTGGGTGTTCAGGATCAGCCGGTAGCGGTAGCGGTTGTTCACCTTGGCCACCGCCGCGGGGGCGGGCCCCAGCAGCTGATATCTCCGGTCGGAATAGGGCTTCTGCCTCAGCGCCCCGCTGAGGGCGTCCCGCAGGCGGAGGCAGGTCCGCAGCACCGCCGTCTCCTCCACGCCGGAGGCACACAGCACGAACAGGTCGCTGAAGGGCGGGAAGTCACGGGCACTGCGGATCGCGATCTCCTGCTCGTAAAAGCTGTCGTAGTCCTGGCGGGCGGCGCAGCGGATGACCTCGTTGTCCGGGGTGTAGGTCTGGATGACCGCCCGACCCTCCTTGCCGCCCCGGCCCGCTCTCCCCACCACCTGCGTCAAAAGGGAGAAGGTGCGCTCCCCCGCGTGGATGTCCCCGCTGTACAGGGACTGGTCGGCGCTCACCGCCCCCACCAGGGTGACGTTCTCAAAGTCCAGCCCCTTGGCCACCATCTGGGTCCCCAGCAGAATGGGCACCCGCCGCCGGCGGAACTCCTCCAGGATGGCCTCGTGGCTGTGGGTGGCGGAAACCGCGTCGGCGTCCATACGCAGGCTCTCCGCGCCGGGGAACAGCTCCCGCAGCTCCTCCTGGAGCTTTTGGGTACCGGTCCCCACGAAATTCAGGATACCGCCGCAGGAGGGGCACTCCTCCGGCAGAGGCTCCGAGTGGCCGCAGTAGTGGCACATGAGCCGCCGGTTGGCGGAGTGATAGGTCAGGCTCACCGAGCACCGGGGGCAGGTGGGGGTCTCCCCGCACTCGCCGCAAGTGACCATCCGGTGGGCGCCCCGGCGGTTGAGGAACAGGATCGCCTGCTCCCCCCGGTCGATGGTCTCCCTCAGCCAGTCCGCCAGCAGGGCGCTCACGCTGGCGCCGTTCCCCCGGCGAAGCTCCTCTTTCATGTCCACGATATCCACCCGGGGCAGGGCCTTTTCGTTGAACCTGTGGTCCAGCCGGAACAGATGATAGTCCCCCCGCTTCGCGTGGTACATGGTCTCCACGGAGGGGGTGGCGGAGCCCAGCACCAGCAGGGCGTTCTCCTTGAAGCAGCGGTATTTCGCCACATCCCGAGCGTGATAGCGCGGGGTCTGTTCCGACTTGTAGGTGGGCTCTTGCTCCTCGTCGATGACGATGACGCCCAAATCAGGCAGAGGGGCGAATACGGCGGACCGGGTGCCCACCACCACCCTGGCCTCTCCCCGCCTGGAGCGCTTCCACTCGTCGTACCGCTCCCCGGCGGAGAGGGAGCTGTGAAGGATGGCCACCTCCCGGCCGAAGTGGGAGGTGAAGATCCGCATGAGCTGGGGGGTAAGGGCGATCTCCGGCACCAGCACCAGAGCCGTTTTGCCCTTTTCCAGCAGGGTGTGAATCAGCTGGAGATAGACTTGGGTCTTGCCGCTGCCGGTGACGCCGTAGAGCAGCGCCGCAGCGGGTCTGCCTCCCTCCGCCAGGGCCAGCAGGCCATTGTAGGCGGCCTCCTGCTGGTCGTTGAGGACGATGGGAGCCGCCTGGGGCAGTTCCGGCAGGTCGGGCCGGCGGTAGACCTCCCGCCTGGAGAGGGTGAGCACCCCCCGCTTCTCCAGGGCGCGGAGGGTGGCCATGGACGCGCCGGTGAAATAGCACAGCTCCTTGGCGGACACCTCGCCGACGGCACAGAGGGCCTCCGCCGCGGCGTACTGGAGGGGCGCCCTGCCCCGTTTCGGGGTTATCAGCGCCATGGCGTCCGCCGGCGGCATGGCCAGGGCCGCCACCAGCTCCGACTTGTCCCCCACGTTCCGGGCGGTCTGGGTCTCCTTCACGATGATCCCCTTATCCGCCAGGCTCCTGATGGGGGCGCCCGGGTCGGCGGTGCCGAAAGCCAGCCGTATTTTGCCCAGCTCCGCCGCCCCGCCGCATGAGTAGAGCAGCTCCACCAGCTTATTGGCGTTTTCCGAGCGGCCCGCCGCCTCGTATGCGGCCTCCCGGTCCACGCCGGGGGCGATCTTCCAGCAATCCATGAGGGAGAACCACAGCCCCGCCGGCAGCATGATGCGCAGCGCGTCGTACACGGTGCAGAAGTACCGTTCCCGCATCCACAGCGCCAGCCGGAGGGAACGCCCGTCCAGCACCGGCTCCTCGTCCAGCAGCGCCTGGATGGATTTCAGCTTCGCGGCGTCCGCCCGCTGGCCCAGGGAGAGCACCACTCCGTCCGTCCCGCGGTTTCCGGCCCCGAAGGGCACCGCCGCCCGCATACCTGGGCGGACCCTGCCCTCCAGCTCCGGCGGGATCAGGTAGTCATAGGGCCGGTCAATGGCGTAGGGCGCCGCCGACACCACGATCTTCGCGATATTGACCGTGTTCCCCACCCCCTGACGAAAAAACGGCCAAAGGGCAAGCAGGTCGTCCCTGCTTGCCCCGTTTCGGATGAATTACGCCTCGGTCTCCTCGGGCTGTTCCCCGCTTTCGGCGGACTCCATGGTCAGCGCCCCGCTGGCCACCTCCCGGATGGCCAGGGACACCGCCTTGTCCTGAAGGGGTTCCCCCTCCTTCTCCGCCTCGCTGGACAGCTTTCTGGCCCGGTTGGCGACCATATTCACCAGCATATAGCGGCTGGGCACCTTGTCGAGCAGGTCTCGGATGGCAGGATACAGTAACATTTTCATTTCCTCCTATTGTTTGCTGAAACGGGATCAGCCGTTCTTTCCGTCATAAAATCCGGCGGCCAGATGGAGCCGCTTGCGGGTCCGGCACCCCTCCGCCTCCAGGATGGACTGGATCTGCCGGGCGGCGGACACCACCGTGTCGTTCACCACCAGATAGTCGTACCTGGGACACTCCCGGCACTCCTCCCGGGCCTTGTCCAGCCGGAGGGCGATGGCGTCCTCCCCGTCGGTGTGGCGGCCCCGGAGCCTGCGGGACAGCTCCTCGATGGAGGGCGGGATCAGGAAGATGAGCACCGCCTCCGGGCACTTTTCCTTCACGTGGGCGGCCCCCTGGACCTCGATGTCCAGCAGCACGTCCACCCCCCGGTCAAGCTGCTCCCGGATGACCTTCAGGGAGGTGCCGTAGTAATTGCCCACATACTCGGCGTACTCCAGCAGCTCTCCGTCCCGGATCATCCGCTCGAACTCCTCCCGGGAGACGAAGTTGTAGTTGACGCCGTCCTGCTCCCCCACCCGGGGGGCGCGGGTGGTGAAGGACACCGAAAAGTGGATGTCCGGCCGGGCGCTCAGCAGCTCGGCGATCACCGTGCTTTTCCCCACTCCGGAGGGGCCGGACAGCACGATCAGCTCCCCCCGCCTGTTCTGATGTTCACCCATGGATAGTTTCCTCCGTATCGCCGCCGTCGTCGAACCGGGCGGAGAGCTGCTCGCAGGTCAAAGACGACCAGATCACATGGCCGCTGTCCGTCACCAGTACGGCGCGGGTCTTGCGGCCGAAGCTGGCGTCGATGAGCACGCCCCGCTCCCTGGCCTCCTGGCCCAGCCGCTTCACCGGGGCGGAGTCCGGGCTGACCACGGCCACCACCCGCCGGGGGTTGACCAGGTTGCCGAACCCGATGTTCACCAGTTTCATCAAAAGTCCTCCCGGTCACTCCAGGTTTTGGATCTGCTCCCGGATCTTCTCGATCTCCGCCTTGATGTCCACCACCGTGCGGGTGATGTCCAGATCGGAGCACTTGGAGCCGATGGTGTTGGCCTCCCGGTTGAACTCCTGGATCAGGAAGTCCAGCTTGCGGCCCACCGCCCCGCCAGCCGCCAGCAGTTCCCTCAGCTGGGCGATATGGCTGCGGAGGCGCACCGTCTCCTCGTCCACCGCCACCTTGTCGGCAAAGATGGCCGCCTCGGTGAGGATGCGGGCGGGGTCGATCTGGGTGTTCTGCAGCACCTCATTCATGCGGGCCTCCAGCTTGGCGCGGTACTCGGACACTGTCTGAGGGGAGCGCTCCTCCACCCTGCCCACCAGCGTCTCGATGGCGGCCGCCCGGCCCAGGATATCCTCGGCAAGCCTGGCGCCCTCCTTCTCCCGCATGGCGTTGAAGTCGGCGATGGCCAGATCCAGCGCGGCCAGCAGCCGCGCCTTCATCCGCTCCGGGTCCTCCTCC
>CANQKJ010000092.1 GCA_947624465.1 uncultured Oscillospiraceae bacterium | reverse complement strand
GGTCCTGCGCTTCGGGGGACGGGAGAATGTCTTTTATCTGTTCGGCGGACACAACGAGGGGAGCGCCTCCCTCATCCAGGGGGTGACCCTGGCGGGGGCGCTGCTGGACGAGGCGGCGCTGATGCCCCGCTCCTTTGTGGAGCAGGCCTGCGCCCGGTGCTCTCCGCCGGAGGCCAAGCTGTGGTTCTCCTGCAACCCGGCGGGGCAGTCCCACTGGTTCTACCGGGAGTGGATCCAAAAGGCGGAGGAGAAGCGGGCGCTGTACCTCCGGTTCACCATGGACGACAACCCGGCGCTGACCGCGCGGACCAGGGAGCGCTACCGGCGGCTGTTCCAGGGACCCTTCTACCGGCGGTATGTGCTGGGGGAGTGGACGTCCCCGGAGGGGCTGGTGTACGACTTCTTCGACCCCGGCCAGGTCCGGCCCGCCCCCAGAGGGGGATATGAGCGGTGGCGGGTCTCCTGCGACTACGGCACCCGGAACCCGGCCTCCTTCGGGCTGTGGGGGCTGAGGGAAAACGTCTGGTACCGGGTGAAGGAATTCTACTACGACGCCGCCCTGGAGGGGAGCCAGAAGACCGACGGGGAGTACGCCCAGGAGCTGGAGCGGCTGGCCGGGGGACGGCGGATCGAGGCGGTGATCGTGGACCCGTCGGCGGCCAGCTTCATCGAGACGCTGCGGCGGAAGGGCTGGCCGGTGCGGAAGGCGGACAACCGGGTCATAGAGGGCATCCGGCGGACCGCGGAGGCCCTGAAGGAGGGCCGGGTGGTCGTCTGCAAGGGGTGCGGGGCCGCCCTCCGGGAGTTCGGGCTGTACCGCTGGGAGGACGATGGGACGCGGGACCGGGTCCACAAGGAACACGACCACGCCATGGACGATATCAGATACTTTGTGATGAGTTTGGAGACGGAGGAGCCGCTTGCGGCGGCCTTTGTGGAACGCGGAACGTATTAGCGTGGGCGTGTTCCGGGGCCCCCGCGGGTGCGGACTTCAGCACCCGTGGGGAGAGGAGAAGCAACGGAGTGAACGAGCCCTGCCGCTTGCGGCGGGGAGAGTGATACGAAGTTTGCTTCGACGAGGTTGGGAGATACCTGTAAAGGGGTTTCCAGATATACATTCAATGAGAGGAGCATGAGACATGGAGATTTGCTTTGAGGGCGTCGGCCAGGCGGTGGCCACCTTCCTGACCGAGGCGGACCTGACCGCCGGCCAGGCGGTGGCGCTGACCGGCAGTTCCACCGTGGGCCTGGGCGAGAGCGGCGCGCTGCCCTGCGGCGTGACCGTGGGCGCGGAACGGAACGGCGCGGTGGCCGTGCAGATCGCCGGGGCGGTGACGGTGGGCTATTCCGGAGAGACCGCGCCTACTGTGGGCTACTGCGCCCTGACCTGCGACGGCAGGGGGATGCTTGCCAGGGCCGAGGACAGCGGGCTGACCTGCCTGGTGCTGGCGGTGGACGAGACCGCCAGGACCGTCACCGTGAAGCTGTAAAAACAACGGGAGGAGATCAGATATGGCTTATCGATTCGACAACGTGAAGCTGGAGAAGGGTATGTACCACGAGGCGGGCAAGTCCTTTACCCAGGTGCTGGAGAAGCTGGACCCCAGCGAGCAGTACAAGGGCACCGCCCTGGAGGGGCTGGACGCCTATCAGCGGCAGCTGAAGCGGTTCGACATCCGGGTGAAGGGGGCGGGGTCCGACCTGGTGGACAAGTTCTTCTCCACCTCCCAGTCGGCGGTTCTGTTCCCCGAGTACATCGCCCGAGCCGTCAAGGTGGGCATGGAGGAGGCCAACATCCTCCCCGACATCACCGCCACCGAGACCCTCATCGAGGGGATGGACTACCGCTCCATCACCTCCGTGCCCGAGGACGAGAAGAACCTGAAGCGGGTGGCCGAGGGCGCGGCCATCCCCCAGACCACCGTGCGCACCAGGGACAGCCTGGTGAAGCTCCACAAGCGGGGCCGTATGCTGGTGGCCTCCTACGAGGCCATCCGGTTTCAGAAGCTGGACCTGTTTTCGGTCACCCTGCGGCAGATCGGCGCACAGATCGGGCGGATGCACCTGGAGGACGCCATCGACGTGATCCTGAACGGGGACGGCAACGGCAACGCCGCCCAGAGCAGCTCCGTCAAGACCGACGGCACCCTGACCTACGACGACCTGCTCGCCTTTTGGAACAGCTTTGAGCCCTATCAGCTCAACACCCTGCTGGTGGGCACCGACACCATGACCAAGCTGCTGGGCCTGACCCAGATGCAGGACGCCGCCGCCGGCCTGGACTTCCACGGCACCGGCAGGCTCATCACCCCCATGGGGGCCAAGGTGCTGCGCACCTCCGCCATGCCCGCCGGCAGGATCGTCGGCCTGGACAAAAACTACGCCCTGGAGATGGTGAAGGCCGGCGACGTGATGGTGGAATACGACAAGATCATCGACCGGCAGCTGGAGCGGGCGGCTATCACCACCATCTCCGGCTACGCCAAGATCTTTGAGGACGCCAGCCGGGTGCTGACTGTGAGCGGCGGCTGAGACAGGAGAGGAGGCGGGACATGAGCCTTCTGAGACGAAAACAGGCGGGGCGGGCGGCGGCCGCCGCCCAGTTCCGGGACGCCGGGCGGCATCCCTTTGCCATGCTGGACGGCTATGTGCCCCTCCGCAGCGGGGAGACCGCCCTGTACCGGGCCATCCGGGAGGGGGTGCCCGTCGTCGACGCGGCCATCGACAAGCTGATCCGGCTGAGCGGCGGCCTCATCGTCCGCTGTAAGGACCGGAAAGCCCAGGAGGGGATGGAGCGGTTCCTCCGCACCGTCCCCACCGGGCGGGGCCGGCGGGGCATCCAGTCCTTCCTGGACGGTTACCTGGACTCCATGCTGGTGGCCGGCCGCGCGGTGGGCGAGATCGTGCCCTCCGCCGACGGGTCCGATATGGCCGCCCTGTTCTGCGCCGATGTGAGCCGGGTGGAGATCCGGGAGGGGGACAGCCCCCTGGACTTCACCCTCTGGGCCAGGGACAGCGACGGGAAGCTGCGGGAGCTGCCCCGGCAGGAGTTGCTGCTGTTCACCCCCTTCCAGCCCGAGGCCGGGGCGCCCTACGGGGTGTCCATGCTGCGGTCCATGCCCTTTTTGGCGGAGATCCTGATGAAGATCTTTGACGCTGTGGGCAAGAACTGGGAGAGGACGGGCAACGTGCGCTTCGCGGTGGTGTGCAAGGGGGCCGAGGCCGGACTGGCCGAGGAACGGTGCCGGCAGGTGGCAAAGGAGTGGTCCGCCGCCATGCAGGCCGGCCGGGACGGGGCCGTGCGGGACTTTGTGGCGGCCGGCGACGTGGAGATCAGGGCCATCGGCGCGGACAGCCAGGTGCTGGACAGCGAGGTCCCGGTGCGGCAGATCCTGGAGCAGCTGGTGGCCAAGACGGGCATCCCGCCCTTTCTGCTGGGCCTGAGCTGGTCCTCCACCGAGCGGATGAGCAGCCAGCAGGCGGACATCCTCACCAGCGAGATCGCCGCCATCCGGCGGAGCCTGGAGCCGGTGGTGGAGCGCATCTGCGAGCTGTGGCTGCGGCTGAAGGGCTATGACGACCGGGTGGACATCGACTGGGTGGACGTGGATCTGCAGGATGAGGAAGTGGAGGCCAGAGCCGCGCTCTATCGGGCGCAGGCGGGGGCCATCGAGGAGGAACGGAATGGAGATCAGTAAGGACGCGGTGGTGAAGGCCATCGGCACGCCGGAGGGGGAGGATCTGTCCCTCATCGACCGGCTGGCCCGGCGGGAGCTGGCGGCGGAGGAGGTGTATACCTTCGCGGTGCGGCTGTGCGACAACGACATCGACCGGGACTTCGAGCGGTTCGACGATCGCGCGCTGGACGCCCTGGCGGAGCTGTTCCTGGGGGTGTCCGGGGTGTTCGACCACCAGTGGTCGGCAAAGGGGCAGACGGCCCGCATCTACCGGACCGAGGTGGTGACCGATCCCGGTGTGGTCACCTCCGACGGGCGGCCCTATAAATTCCTGAAGGGCTGGGCCTATATGATGCGTACCGGGGAGAACGCCGACCTTATCGCCGAGATCGACGGGGGCATCAAGCGGGAGGTCAGCGTGGGCTGCGCGGTGGACAGGGTGCTCTGCTCCATCTGCGGTGAGGCCCTGGAGGACTGCCCCCACGAGAAGGGGCAGGAGTACGACGGGCAGGTGTGCTGCGGCGTCCTCACCGGGGCCACGGACGCCTATGAGTGGTCCTTTGTGGCGGTGCCCGCCCAGCGGAGGGCGGGGGTCATCAAGAGCGCCGGGAGGCGGCTGGAGGACGAGGCCCGGCTGGGGCGGAAATACCTCAAGAGCCTGCGCCGGGAGACGGCGCGGCTGGCGGGCATCGCCGAGCCGGAGGCCGACCGGGCGCTGCTGGAGCGGGTGTGCGCCAGACTGGACGAGGAGGAGCTGCTGGGCCTCCTCAAGCTGTACCGGGGCAAGGCGGATAGGCTGCTCACCGGACGGCCCCAGCTCCCCTACGGCGGGGAAGGACAGGAGCCGGAGGCCGCCGACGGGGCCTATCTCATCTGACGGGGGGCGCGGAGATGACCGATGCGGTGCTGGAGATCGTGAAGGGGCTGTGCCCCGGACGGGACGAGGAGCTGCTGCGGCTGCTGTGCGCCGCCGCCTGTGAGACGCTGGACGGCCTGCTGCGGGAGGGCGTGAAGCCGGAGGACTGCGGCGGATGCTACCCTCTGGCGGCGGCCTGGATGGCCGCGGACTGGATGAGAGACTGCGGCGGCGGAGGGGAGATCACCGCCCTCACCGCCGGAGATATGAGCGTTCGCCGGGAGAACGGCGGACAGGACGGGAAGCTGTCCGGCAGGGCCATGGAGCTGATGGCCCCCTACATCCGGGACGCCGGGTTCGTGTTCCGGGGGGTGCGGGGATGACAGAGCTGTTCGGAGAGGTCATCCGGGCCTATGGCAGGGAGATCGTCTGCCGGAGAGAGGACGGAACGGAGGCGGGCCGGGGGATGGCCATCGTCCGGCCCATGACGCGGCAGGACCGGCAGACCGCCGGAGGCGTCCTGGGGGCGGAGCGGACCGACAGTTTCCTGGGGCTGGCCGAGCCGGAGACGCCGGTGGAGGCCATCGGTCCGGGGGGCTGGCTGGAGTGGAGCGGCCAGCGGTTCGAGGTGCTGACCTGCCAGCCCATCCCGGTGGGGGACGCGGTCACCCACCTGTGGCTGGCCCTCCGGCCCTGCGGGGAGACCGCCCCATGAGCGGCGGGTTCAACGGACTGCGGGAGGGGGTCGTCTCCCTCCTGCGGGAGAGCGGGATCAACGCGGTCCTGGCCAGGACGCCCGAGCCGGCCAGCCGGTGGAGAGAGGCCGTGGCGGCGGTATCCGTGAAAAGCGTGCGCTGCGCCGGCAGCGGGTTTCAGAATTACCTGGGCAGCGAGACCAACGGCGGTAAAGGGAGAGAACTTTACGGGCGGGCGGCGGACCTCACCCTGGCCATCGACGTGTACGCGCCCAGAGACGGGGGCGGGAGCGCCTGCCAGGAGGCCGCGGAACAGGCCGCGGAGGCGCTGCTGACCCGGGGCGCGGCGGGTCTGGAGGTGTGCGAGCTGACAGTTGGCCAGACCGAGTGGCTGGACAGAGAGGGCATATACCGGCTGCGGATGGAATGCCTGTGCCGGGTGTGGCTCACCGTGGCCGCCGACCAGGAGGCCGGCGGGTACTTTACCGACTTTGAAGTGAAAGGGAGAAGGACATGAGCATGATCGTACAGCATGAGCGGCCGGGGGTGTATTCCTCCTACGAGGCGTCCAGCCTGACGGCCGCCGCCGGCCGGGGCAGGGCGGTGGCCATCGCCGCCAGGACGGACAAGAAGGACGGGGCGAAGGCCTATTCCTGGAGCAGCTACAGCCGCGCCGTGGGCGATGTGGGCGAGTGCGCCCTCAGCCAGATGGCCCGGCTGGCCATCCGAAACGGCGCGGGGCTGGTATACGGCATCCCCGTGGAGGCGGATGAGGACTATGACGGCGCCTTTGCCCAGGCGGCGGAGCTGGAGGACGTGGCCGTGGTGACGTGCGACAGCGACGACGCGGCCACCCAGAAAAAGCTGATGGACATGGTGCAGGCCTGCTCCGCCGCCCGAAAGGAGCGCATCGCCGTGGTGGGGGGAAAAGCCGCCGAGACGGCGGACCAGCTCATCGCCAGGGCCAAGACCCTCAACTGTGAGCGGATGGTGCTGGTGGCCCCCGGCGCGGTGGACGGCGCCGGCATGGCCGCCGGCGGGTATCTGTGCGCCGCGGCGGCGGCGGGCGCCATCGCCGGGAACAGCGACCCGGCGCTGCCCCTGGGCGGGGTGCGGCTCTACGGGCTGAGCGGCCTGGAGGCCAGCTACGACGACGGGGACATCGACAAGCTGATCCGGGGCGGCGTCACCCCGCTGGAGACCCTGGCCGGGAGCTGCAATGTGGTGCGGGCCGTCACCACCCGGACCGCCACCGGCGACGCCGAGGACCCCACCTGGCGGGAGCTGACCACCATCCTGGTGGTGGACGAGGTCATCCCCGGCGTCCGGGAGGCCCTGCGGGCGAGATTCAGCCGCGCGAAGAACACCGAGCAGACCAGAGGGGCCATCCGCTCCCAGACCGTGATGGAGCTGGAGCGGCGGGTGGAACGGGAGATCATCGACAGCTATGAGGACGT
Organism: uncultured Oscillospiraceae bacterium; assembly: GCA_947624465.1. Taxonomy (GTDB): domain Bacteria; phylum Bacillota; class Clostridia; order Oscillospirales; family Oscillospiraceae; genus Enterenecus. The sequence goes on along the minus strand of CANQKJ010000092.1, from coordinate 1,573 downwards.
GACCGTTTCCGCCCTGCCGGAGGACCCCACCGTGTGCCTGGTGGAGTTCGCCTTCACCGTGGCCCATGGGCTGAACCAGATCTGGCTGTCGGCCCACATCACCGTTTGATAAGGGGGAGAGAGTATGAGCATTGCCTTTGGACAGGCCGGATTCCCCACCAGCAACGATATCTGGCTGGAACTGGACGGCAAAAAGGTGGCCGTGGTGCAGAGCTACACCTGCAAGTCCACCAGGACCTCCGGCACGGTGGAGGCCTTCGGCGAGAGCGAGCCGGTGGCCACCGTGCAGGGGCCCCAGACCCACACCATCCAACTGAGCCGGCTGTACGCCACCGACGGCGCCATTGCCGACGGGCTGGACTTCTATGACCTGAAGGACTTTTCCCTGGTCATCTGCAAGCCGGACCGGAAGATCATCTACTCTGACTGCCAGTGGAGCGACATCCAGGAGGACGCCAAGCTGGGCCAGACCGTGATGGAGAAGCTGACCCTGGTGGCCCGGAAGCGGCTGGAGATCAGGACATGAGCATCCGGGCGGGACGGGAGCGGATGACGGTGGCCGAGGGGGAGCTTCGGCTGCTGTCCACCCTGGAGGCGCTGGAGGCCCGCCGGGAGGGGGCCGCGCTGGCCGCCGATCAGGGGGAGCGGGCGCTGTGCGACAACGCCTGCCTCCTCGCCAGGGCGCTGGAGAAGGACGGAAAGCCCGTCTTTGCCGACGGGCGGGCCGTGCTGGCCGGACTGCGGGTGGAGGATATCGCCCGGCTGTCCGACCAGTGGGCCGGATTCAACCGGGCGCAGAATCCCTCCCCGGTGGGGAGCGCCGAGGAGCAGGAACGGCGAAAAAAAGCCTGGAGCACGCGCGTTATGAGCGCCTTCAGTGGCGTGTGCTCCGCCTGTTCGGCGCTCTTCCCACGGAGGAACGGGCCCGGAAGATGAAGGACCGGGACTATCTGTGGTGCGCCCTGAACCTGGCGCTGGACCGGGAGGAGGAGCTGGCGCGGCTGTGCCCCTCCTGCCGGGAGCGGGCGGAGCGGGAGCCCTGCCCCGTCTGCGGCGCCCCCAGGGAGGACTGGGGGGTCAACGCCGGGTTTGACTGGGCGAGATACGCGAGACTGAAGGGGGGCGGCGGCCTGTGATCGACCGGCTGGAAGAGCTGTTGAGGGCCGTGAGGGATGAGGACGAGAATGAGGACGGAGGGGATGAGACCGCGGCGGACGCCCTCCTGAGCGGGCCGGGACGGCCTCCCGTCGTCCCAAATCAGGGGGAGACGGGCCCCGTGGAGGAGCCGGAGAGACCGGATGATGGGGACGCTGTGGCGTTAGAGCAGGCGGATGGAACGGTGGAGCTTGACCATGTGTATTTCTCTTATTCAAAGGAGCGCAGACTGATCGAGGATCTGAATCTGCATGTGAAACCGGGCTGGCGCGTGGCAATTGTGGGTCCGACAGGCTGCGGAAAGACGACGGTCATCAATCTTCTGATGCGGTTCTATGATACAGACAGCGGACAGATACGCGTAAGCGGCGAGCCGGTCACCCGCATCACAAGGGAGAGCCTCAGGGATAATTACGGC
>CANQKJ010000091.1 GCA_947624465.1 uncultured Oscillospiraceae bacterium | reverse complement strand
TGGGCTTCGCGGAAAAGGTGGAGAACAAGTGGTGACGCAAAACGCAAGGAGGAACAGACATGAAAATCGACCCCAGGGAAATGAAATGGACCAGAGCGCCCAAACAGATCACGGTCACCGGGGACCGGGTGGAGATCGTCACGGAACCCCACACCGACCTGTGGCAGAGGACCTACTACCATTTCAGGAACGACAGCGCCCCCGTCTTACAGATAGAGACGGACGAGCGGTTCTTCTCGTTCACGGTCAGGACCGAATATGACAGCAGGGTCCGCTTTGACCAGAGCGGCGTGGTGATGTACCTGGACAGCGACAACTGGCTCAAGGCGGCGGCAGAGTATGAGAACGATAAGATCCAGCGCCTGGGCAGCGTGGTGACCAACAACGGCTACTCGGACTGGGCCTCGGTGGACATCGACGCCTCCTCCAAGTCCATGTGGTACCGGCTCAGCCGCAGGGGGGACGACTTCTGCATCGAAAACTCCAGGGACGGGGTGGAATTCAAGCAGATGCGCATCTGCCATATGTTCAACGCCGGGGGGCGGGTGGCCTTCGGCGTCTACGCCTGCAGCCCGGAGGAGTCCTCCTTCCGGGCGGTGTTCACCGACATGGAGCTGACGGAGTGCAAGTGGCTGGCCCACGACGGCCAGGCTCCCGACGAGGATATATAAGGCAAGGGCCGCCGGCGGGCGGCCCTTTTTCCATGTGATAATCGCGGCTCCCGGATCGTCATATAGGTGTGGCCACAAAACGGGAAAGGAGGCGAGGCCGTGGAGCGGGAGGAGCAGAGAAGGCTTTTTGAGGCGTACGCCGACGACGTGTTCCGGCTGGCGTACAGCTATCTGGGGTCGGCCCAGGACGCCGAGGACGTGTGCCAGACGGTGTTCCTCCGTCTGGCGGAGGGCCGTACCGGCCCCAGGCCGGGAAAGGAAAAGCAGTGGCTCCTCACCTGCGCGGCCAACGCCTCCAAGGACCTCCTGCGGTCTTTCTGGCGCAGGAACGTGGGGGAACTCCCCGAGGACGTTCCGGCGGCACGGGAGGACGGGGAGCTGTACCGGGCGGTGATGTCCCTGCCGCCCAAGTACCGGGCGGTGGTCCACCTCTACTACTACGAGGGGATCGGACAGCGGGAGATCGGCGAGATCCTCCACATCTCCCGGACGGCGGTCCAGACCCGCATGAGCCGGGCCAGGGCCATGTTGAGAAAGGAGCTTAGCGATGATCCAGGAGAGATATAAAAAAATGATGGAGCGGGAGACGCTCCGCGATGTGGCAAAGGCGTCCATTCTGGAGCGGATGGAGCAGACGGAGGCCCGCCGGCCGGTCAGGTGGCCGGCGCTGGCCGCGGCCTGCCTGTGTCTGGCGCTGCTGGGGACGGCCATCGCCGCGGCGGCCACGGGCGGCTTCGGCCTGTGGGCCGAGTCCCGGCCCAACGGGGACGGGGGCAATGACCTGAGCGTCGCCGCCAAACAGAAGCTCTTCGGCGAGGACGAGTTCTCCGACGCCCTCCAAAAGGATATGGAGGCCGTCCGGGAGTCCGGTACGGCCAGCGTCTGCTATCCGCCGGACTGGCAGGCGGCCCGGGACTATGTGGGCGTCCCGCTGCTGGAGAACTGCTTCCTGGACGGGCGGGAGACCTTTGAACCGCCCGAGGGGAAGCCGGACCACAGCCTCCACGTCAGCCTGCACCCCGGACTGGTGTACCTCTACCGGCCCTATGAGGTGGACGGCCTGCTGCTGACCGTCAGCACGGGCATTTTCACCGAGGAGTACGACGGAGACCCGATCCTGGGCGAATGGGTGCCCTTCTGGTGGGGGAACCACGCGGCGAACGGGGACGGGACCGTCACCTTCCGCGGGGACGACGACGGCGCCGGCGGCGTGTTCCGGCTGGACGAGACCTGGACGGAGACCATGCCGGACGGCACCGAGGTGCTCTACACCCGCTGGAGCCGCGCCGGCGTGGAGGGCTGCTGGCTGGGCGCCGACTTCGTCCACGACGGGATCGGCTACGCTCTGGACATCTTTGAGATATGGCGGGATATGCCGGGGCTTGAGGTAGCGTTCGCTCCCTGCGGCCCGGAGACCGGGTATGAGGACATCCTCCGGCAGGCCGTGGAGGGGTTCGTATTTGAATGAGAAAGGGCAGGGGCCGCCCGAGAGGGCGGCCCTTTTCGTGTGCGAAAGGGGGTGCTGCGCCCCTACCCCTCCCGACACGCCGCGTAATATGCCTCGTCATCCAGAAGGCCCTCGCTCCACTCCTGGAGCCAGAGGAAAGGGGAGAAGCTGGGCGATCCGGGCTGGCCCGCCGCCGCCCAGGCGGAGCCGCTCTGATAGGGGTAGACCCACAGGGACTTCCGGTGGATATAGTTGGCGGCGTAGTTGAACCACAGGCCCCGCTCGGGGACGCGGCGCAGGGACCAGAGGACGCAGACCCGGATGTTATCCCCCTGAGCGGGCAGGGAGAAGTCGGTGTAGTACGCGGTATAATCGTTCTGGCAGAAGAAGGAGGCGTAGGACACGTCCCGGGGCTCGCGGATGTCCAGGGGGGCGGCATAGGTCACGCCGTCCTTCTCCCACAGGAGCCTGCCGATGGGGGCCGCCGTGTCCAGCTCGGGGAGGACAGGGTGGCCCTGGGTGTCGGATGCGGTGTAGCAGGGGATGAGCTCCAGCGCGTCGGTGGAGCGGAGGGCGGGCGGGTCCTCCCAGCGGAAAGACGACAGATACACGTTGCGATAGTCCGCCACCTGCACCTCCACGAAGGTGACCAGGGGGGCGTCGTCCCGGAGGCCGTTGTTGTTGCGGCGGGCGGTGTCGACGTGGACCGCTTTTGCTCCCTCAAAGGCGCTGACCTCCTGGTCGGTGAGGTCGGACAAAATGTCCTCCGGGAAGCCCAGCCCGGTCAGCCGGGCCCGGAGCTCCGTCTGGGCGGTGGGGGCGGTGTCCACGGGGGAGGCGTCCAGGGGCAGACGGGCGGACAGGGCCACCCCCAGCGCCGTGGCCGCCAGGAGGATCCCCAGCCACAGGGCGGCGGCCTTCCCGTCGGACACCCTCACCGGGGCGGGGGAGAGGGCGTAGCCCGCCTCGTCCAGGGAGCGGCTGAGCTTGAACAGGCTGCGGAGCAGCAGGACCCAGATCAGCAGCAGGGGCCCCACCAGCAGCCAGCCCGTCAGCCCGATGCAGGCCAGGGGGAACAGCAGGAACAGCATGATCGTCACCGCCCCGGCGGAGCCGGCCTTAGGCGGCTGGCCCGCCTTGCGGAACACCCCTTTGAGACCCCGCCACAGCCCCGCCGCCGTCAGGGTCAGCAGCAGTTGGAGGACCCCCGTGCGGACCACGGTGTGGAAGGGCACCGCCCCGGTGAGGGACTGCCACTCCATATCGATGGCCTCCGCCAGCAGGTGGTCCAGGGGGGTGGCCAGGACGATGACGGCGGCGAAGCGGAGGGCGGCGTAGAGGGTGGCGCAGACCCAGGCGAAGCGGAAGCCCCTATTCTCCCGGCGGAGCGCCCGGAGCCCCAGCCACAGCAGCACCGCGCCAATGGCGGGAAGGATGACGTTCAGGTACAGGAAGTCCAGGGTGACGGTGATGAGGGCCAGCCCCCAGCAGACCCGGTCCATGGGTTTCTTCCAGGGCTTGGGGGGTTCGGGGGAGGGAGCGGCGTCCGGGGGGAGCTGGGCCGCGCCCTGATAGAGCAGCTTGTCGAACTCATCCACGGTGCACACCTCCCAACTCGTCCTGTAAGCGCTTGCGGACGCGGTAGAGCTTCCCCTCCACGGCGCGGAGGGACAGGCCCAGCTCTGCGGCAATCTGGGCGGTGGGCTGATAGTAGTAGTATTTGCGGAGGAACAGGTCCCTCTCCCGGCGGTCCAGCCGGTCCACTGCCCGCCACAGGGCGCGGACGGCCTCGGCGCGGAGGGCGGCCTCCTCGGGGCCGTCTCCGGGGGCGGGGGGGGTCTCGTCCGGGGGGCCGTCCTCCCGGCGGCGCTCGTTGGCCCTCTGGCGGTTCAGGGCCGTGTTCCGGGCGATGGTCCCCAGCCAGGCGGTGACCGTCCCCTTTTCCGGGTCATACTCTCCGATGGACTCCCAGGCCCGCAGGAACACGTCGGACAGGCACTCCTCCCGGTCCCGCCCGTCGGGCAGGATGGGGGCCACGATGTACTTCACCAGGGGGGCGAAGGCCGTCTGGAAGCGGGGCAGGGCGTCGCTCCGCCTGTCCTTCATCGCCCGGATGAGTTCGCTGTGGTCCACGGCCGTCACCTCCTCTCTCTAACTTATCATACACCAAAAACGAGGCAAACCCACGGAAAATATTTGCTTTAACGCATTAAAAATTTTTTCGCCAAAGGGGTTGACAAACCGGGGCGGCCTGCGTATAATGGCACACAACAAGAGAATACTTCAAACCAGTGACGGAGAGAAGTAACCGGCAAGGCGAGCCTTCAGAGAGCCCCCGATGGTGGGAACGGGGCGGGGAGCGGCCGGCGAATGGACTCCGGAGGGCGGACCGAAACCGGCAGGGAGTAGGGACCGACGGGTATCCCACCCGTTATCCATCGGGGCGCGCATGATGGTGCGCGTAAGCGAGCGGACGTTATATAACGTCAATTTGGGTGGTATCGCAGAGGCAGCAGGTCTTTGTCCCATGTTTGGGGCAAGGGCTTTTTTTGCTGCCCATCCTCCCCGCGGCCCCGGCACCGCCGCGGTTCATCTGCCGCTCAAAAAACATCTTTAGGAGGAAATCAAAATGAAAAACCAAAACACCGTGAAGAAACTGCTGGCTATGCTGCTGGCCCTGACCATGCTCTTTGCCCTGTGTGCCTGCGGGCCCACCACCGGCCCCGGCCCCGCCGAGAACCCCAACACCGAACCCGTCGGGACCGAGCAGCAGTCCGGCTCCGACACCGAACCCTCCGCCGACCCCAGCGAGACCCCGTCCGAGGAGCCCTCCGCCGAGCCCAGCCAGCAGCCCTCCGGCTTTGAGCTGAAGACCCAGCTAGTGGGCGATGCCGATTCCGCGACGACCTATAAGGTGGGCATCTGCAACTACGTGGACGACGCCTCCCTGAACCAGATCGTCACCAACATCCTGGCCCAGCTGGACGCCATCGGCAAGGACAAGGCCGTGGCTTTCGCCGTGCAGTCTGACAACTGCAACGCCGACGACGCCGTGCTGAACCAGATCATCTCCAACTTCATTGCTATCAACGTGGACCTGATGGTGGGCGTGGCCACCCCCGTGGCCATGGCCATGCAGGGCGCCACCGAGGACAACCAGATCCCCGTGGTGTTCTCCGCCGTGTCTGACCCCGTGGCCGCTGAGCTGGTGGCCAGCATCGAGGCCCCCGGCGCCAACATCACCGGCACCTCCGACTATCTGGACACCAACGCCGTGATGAACCTGATCTTCGCCGCCGACCCCGACGCCGACAGCATCGGCTTCCTCTACGACCTGGGCCAGGACTCCTCCACTACCGCCATCGCCCACGCCAAGGAGTATCTGGACGGCAAGGGGATCGCCTATAAGGACTACAACGGCCACACCGGCGACGAGATCATGCTGGCCGTCCAGTCACTCATCGCCGACGGCGTGGACGCCGTGTTCACCCCCTCCGACAACAGCATCATGACCGCCGAGCTGGCCATCTACGAGGACCTGATCGACGCGGGCATCCCCCACTACACCGGGGCCGACTCCTTCGCCCTGAACGGCGCGTTCCTGGGCTTCGGCGTGGACTACGCCAACCTGGGCGTGGAGACCGCCAACATGGTGGCCGGCATCCTGGTGGACGGCAATGACCCCGCCACCACCCCCGTCATGACCTTCGACAACGGCACCGCCACCGTCAACACCGAGACCTGCGCCGCCCTGGGCTTGGACTACGAGACCGTCAAGGCCGCCTTCGCCCCCTTCTGCACCGAGGTGAAGGAGATCACCACCGCCGAGGCCTTCGAGGGTGTGGCGGGCTGACCCTTTTTCCTGAAAGAAAAAGGGCCCAAAAAGAACTTTGAACCGTTACCACCGTATTTGTTGACCGGTATGGTACGTCGGCAACTTGAATGCTGCGGACCTGTTCGGCCCGATCAAGGAGGACCTTTGCTATGTTGACTGTCGCCCAGACCGCCCTGGAGCTGGGGCTGGTCTATTCCCTGACGGTGCTGGCCCTGTTTCTGAGCTACTCCATGCTCAACGTCTGCGACCTGTCCACCGACGGCTGCTTTACCCTGGGGGCCGCGGTGGGGGCCGTCGTGGCCGTGGCGGGCCACCCCGGCCTGTCCCTGCTGGCGGCTATGGGTGTGGGAGCGCTCTCCGGTTTCGTCACCGCCCTGCTCCAGACCAAAATGGGCATCAACAGCCTGCTGGCCGGCATCATCGTCAACACCGGGCTGTACTCGGTGAATATGGCGGTGCTGGGCGGGTCCCCCAACATCAACATGAACAAGACGACTACCGTCTTTACCGCCGTGAAGGGCCTGCTGGCGGACACCCCCCTGGCCCCGTTCTATGACATCATCGTGGGCGGGATCGCCGCCGCGCTGGTGATCGTCATCCTCACCCTGTTCCTGAACACCCGGCTGGGCCTGGCCATCCGGGCCACCGGCGACAACCCCGACATGGTCCGTTCCTCCTCCATCAACCCCGCCTTCACCACTACCGTGGGCCTCTGCGTGGCCAACGCCTTCACCGGCCTGTCCGGCTGCCTGCTGGGCCAGATGCAGAAGTCCATGGACGTGAACATCGGGCAGGGTGTGGTGACCATCGCCCTGGCCTCCCTGCTCATCGGCTCCACCGTGCTGGGCCGGGGGGGCATCGCCCTCCGGGCCGTGGGCATGGTGGTGGGCGCGTTCATCTTCCGGCTGGTCTACGGCGTCGCCCTGCGGCTGGATATGCCCGCCTTCATGCTCAAGCTGGTGTCCTCCGTCATCGTGGTGCTGGCCCTGGCCATCCCGTATCTGAAGAGCCAGTGGCCGGTGGTCCGCCGCCGGCTCACCGCGGGAAGGGAGGCGCGCTGATATGCTGGACATCTCCCACATCTCCAAGACCTTCAACCCCGGCACCGTCAACGAGAAGAAGGCCCTCACCGACCTGACCCTCCACCTGGACCCCGGCGAGTTCGCCACCATCATCGGCTCCAACGGGGCGGGAAAGTCCACTCTGTTCAACGCCATCTGCGGCTCCTTCCTCACCGACGAGGGGTCCATCAAACTGGGCGGGGCAGATATCACCTTCATGCCCGAGTACCGCCGGGCCAGGTCCATCGGCCGGCTGTACCAGGACCCCATGCGGGGCAGCGCCCCCGGCATGACCATCGAGGAGAACCTGGCCCTGGCCGCCGGCAGCGGCGGGTGGTTTTCCCACATGACCGCCAAAGACCGCGCCCGCTTCCGGGACCAGCTGGCCCTGCTGGACATGGGCCTGGAGGACCGGATGAAGCAGCCGGTGGGGCTCCTCTCCGGCGGACAGCGGCAGGCGCTGACCCTGCTGATGGCCACCGTGAATCCCCCCAAGCTCCTCCTGCTGGACGAGCACACCGCCGCCCTGGACCCCGGCACCGCAGAAAAGGTGCTAAAGGTCACACGGGAGGTGGTGGAGCGCCACCGGATCACCACCCTGATGGTCACCCACAATATGCACCAGGCCCTGGAGCTGGGCAACCGCACCCTGATGATGGCCGCGGGCCGCATCGTGCTGGACGTGTCCGGCGCCGAGCGGGCGGGCATGACGGTGGACGACCTGCTCTCCCGCTTCAGGGCGGGCACCGGCAAGGCCCTGGACAACGACCGCATCCTGCTGTCCTGAATAAGACAAAAAAACCTCCCCTGGCCGTTTCCCGGTCAGGGGAGGTTTGCGTCTGAACTCATTTCGCCCTCAGCTCCCAGAACGCCACCGCCCCGGCGGCGGCCACGTTCAGGGAGTCCACCCCGCGGGCCATGGGGATGCGGGCGGCGCAGTCGCAGTTCGCCACCGTGGCGGGGGAGAGGCCGTCCCCCTCCGCCCCCAGCACCAGGGCCAGCCGCTCCGCCCCGGCCAGTCCGGAGTCGTCGATGGGGAGGGAGTCGTCGGTCAGCGCCAGGGCCACAGTGCAAAAGCCCAGGGACTTCAAAAGGGACAGCCCCGGCTCCGGCCAGCCCTCCAAATATGTCCAGGGGACCTGGAACACCGTTCCCATGCTCACCCGGACGGCCCGGCGGTTCAACGGGTCGCAGCAGGCGGGGGAGAGCAGCACGCCGTCCACCCCCAGGGCGGCGGCGGAGCGGATG
>CANQKJ010000090.1 GCA_947624465.1 uncultured Oscillospiraceae bacterium | reverse complement strand
TGCGGTGCGAGGCGGAGTTCGCCTTTAACGCGGTGAGCGCTGAGCAGGTGTGGGCGGTGTCCGAACTGCGTGAGGGAACCGCGCCCGCCGGCGTCCTGCGCCCCTCAGTGGTCATCCGCCGGATGGGGGAGGGAGAGGCCCTCTGGGACGTGGCAAAAGCCTGCGGGTCCACCGTGGCGGATATCCGCGCGGCCAACGATCTGCCCTCGGAGGAGGGCACGGCGGGCGCGCTGCTGCTCATTCCCACAAAGAGATAGGCGCTGAAGGGCGGCACGGACAAATCCGTGCCGCCCTGTTGTCATATTCGAGGGCTTATCCCCATACATATGGAACAAGTACGGGCAAGGAGGGTAATCACTTGGAAAACAAACTGTATGAGGATATCGCCCAGCGCACCCAGGGCGACATCTATATCGGCGTGGTGGGGCCGGTCCGCACGGGCAAGTCCACTTTTATCAAGCGGTTCATGGAGACCATGGTGCTGCCCCGCATCGAAAACGAATACGTCCGGGACCGGGCCAGGGACGAGCTGCCCCAGAGCGGCTCCGGCCGGGTGGTGATGACCGCCGAACCCAAATTCGTCCCCGAGGACGCGGTAGAGATGGCCATGGAGGACGGCGGGGTGTTCTCCGTGCGGCTCATCGACTGCGTGGGGTATATGGTCCCCGGCGCCCTGGGCCAGATGGACGGGGAGCTGCCCCGGATGGTCCACACCCCCTGGTTCGACCACGAGATCCCCATGGGCCAGGCGGCGGAGTACGGCACCGAGAAGGTCATCACCGACCACTCCACCATCGGCATCGTGGTCACCACCGACGGTTCGGTCACCGACATCCCGAGAGAGGATTACCTGGAGGCGGAGGAGCGGGTCATCACCGAGCTGAAGAGCCTGGGCAAGCCCTTCCTGGTGCTGCTGAACTCCGCCCAGCCCTACGGGGAGCGGGCCCAGACTCTCCAGGCGGATATCGCCGAGCGGTACGACGTGACCTGCCTGGCGGTGAACTGCCTGACCCTGGACGAAGGGGCGGTGACCGATATCATCCGGGGGGTCCTCCACGAGTTCCCTATGAAGGAGATGGACGTGTTCCTGCCCCCCTGGGTGGATGTGCTTCCGATGGACCACCCCATCAAAAGCGGGCTGTACGCCATGCTCCGGCAGGAGACGGGGGAGCTGGAGCGCCTCCGGGACGCGGAAAAGGCGGTCCAAGCCATGGCCGCCCGTGAGGAGATCGGCTCTGCGGCGCTCACCCGGATGGACATGGGCAGCGGCGTGGTGACGGTGACCCTGGACCTGCCCCGGAGCCTGTTCTATGCCACTGTATCCGAACGGTGCGGACTGGACATCAAGGACGACGGCGACCTCATCGACCAGCTCACCCAGATGGCCGCCATGAAGAAGAAGTACCAGAAGGTGGAGGGCGCGCTGGCTCAGATGGAGGCCACCGGCTACGGCATCGTCATGCCCGACCCGGAGGAGATGACCCTGGAGGAGCCGGAGATCGTCAAGCAGGGGGGAAAGTACGGAGTCCGGCTGCGGGCCTCCGCTCCGTCGATCCATATGCTCCGGGCGGATATCAGAACAGAGATGTCCCCCATCATGGGCACCGAAAAGCAGTCGGAGGAGATGGTGGATTACCTGCTCCGGCAGTTTGAGGGGGACACAGGAAAGATCTGGGACTCCAACATCTTCGGCCGCTCCTTCCACGAGCTGGTGGGGGAGGACCTGAACAGCAAGCTAAAGCGTATGCCGGAGGACGCCCGGGAGAAGCTGAGGGACACCCTCCAGCGCATCATCAACGAGGGGTCCGGCGGGCTCATCTGCATCATCCTCTGAGGTCCGTCTGAGCGGGACCGGAGATGAGCTTGCCGGTGTAATCGAACCGGGAACCGTGGCAGGGACAGTCCCAGCTCAGCTCGTCCGGGTTCCACTCCACCTGACAGCCCAGGTGGGGGCAGCGTGGGTCCACCATGTGGATGGCGCCGCCCGGCTCCCTGTAGACCCCCACTTTTTTCCCGTTGAGAAAGACGATCCCGCCGTGGCCGGGGAGCAGTTTCTCCGCCGCGGCGGCGGGGACCTGAAGGAACAGCCGGGACAGTCCCCTCACCGAGTGGCCGACCTCGCTGAGGACGCCGCCGGCGGCGGTCCCGCTGAAGCGGGCGGGGGAGAAGACGGCGGCATAGGGGTTCCGCCGGCCGCAGATCAGATCGGTGATGATCTGGGCGGACACCATGGAGGAGGTCATCCCCCATTTCTGAAAGCCGGTGGCCACATACCAGTTGGGCCGTGAGGGGGCGTACAGCCCGATATAAGGGACCCCGTCGGCGGGGATGCAGTCCTGCGCCGACCAGCGGGCGGTCTCCCGGCAGTCCGGGAACAACTCCACAGCCTTGCGGCGGAGGGCGTCATAGCGCCCTCCGTCGCTGTTTTCCCCCGCGCGGCGGCTCTCGCCGCCGAACAGCAGAAGCCCGTTCCACCAGCGGAGAGAGTACCCGCCCCCGTCCGCGCCCAAAAACATCCCGTCCGCCAACGGCGCGTTTTCCAGTGCCAGAACGTAGGATCGCTCCTGATACATCCGGGCAAAATAGAGGCCGGGAAAGTTGACGAAGGGATAGTGACAGGCGAACACGACGTGGTTTGCCCGGACGGTGTGACCGCCCGCCTTGAGGATATTTTCCTCCACTACCTTCACCGGGGTATGCTCATAGATGGTGAGGCCGTCCGCCAGGGCGCTCAGAAATTTCAGCGGGTGGAACTGGGCCTGGTCCCGGAAGCGCACCGCCCCGGCGCAGGGGAAGGGGAGACCGGCGCCGCCGGTCAGGTCCGCGGGCAGGCCCAGCCGGGCGGCGGCCTCCGCCTCGGCGGAGAGGGCGTGCGGATCGTCCCCGTACAGGAAGGCGTCCCGCGCCTCGAAATCGCAGTCGATCCGCCGGGTCCCGATCAGCGCCCGGTAGGCGGACACTGCCTCCTGATTGGCCTGAGCGTACTGCTTTGCCCGCTGCTCGCCGAAGGAGCGGATGAGTTTTTCATAGATCATGCCGTGCTGAGCGGTGATCTTTGCGGTGGTGTTCTGGGTCTGGCCGCCCGCGATGCGGTCCGCCTCCAAAACCACCACTTGTCTACCCTCCGTTTTCAAAGCGTCCGCGATCAGGATACCGGCCATTCCTCCGCCGATGACCGCCGCGTCGGTCTCGATGTTCCGGTCAAGACCGGGCCGGGACCTGATGCCGCAGGTCTGCCTCCAGATGGACTCCATAAGCGCCTCCAAGAGAGTGATGATACGTCCACCTTGCCCGGAAATCCGCGCTTTATACCCAGAAGGGCCGCCTCAAATTGAAATGTTTGCTAACTATATTTCGGACCCGGCCGCGCATACTGTATGGCGGGGAAAGTCAAACGATATGAGGACAACGCCTTATGAAAGGCCCCAAAGGAGGCAAAAAAATGAAAAAGAGCGTGATCGCCTGGGCGGCGGCCCTGGCGCTGGCCCTGGCTCTGACGGGCTGCACCGCCGGCCAGCCCACGAACTCCGGTAACATGGGAATGGGCGGGGATCCTGCCGTCAACTCCGCCGATCCGGACCGCGGAGGCGCGGGGACCGGCAGCAACGGCGGCCAGGAGAGCGCCCGCCCCACCCCTGACGTGAACGATGCCGAGGACGGCGGCGGCGCCGGCGGCACCAACGACGTGGACAACGACGGCAAGCCCGAGACCAAGGCCCAGGCCCGCGCCTATGACCGGGCCTACGGCGGCATCGACGACCAGGGCCGCATCGTGGGTAACGGCGGCGCCGCCAACAATGGCGGCACCGGCAGCAATGGCGGCGCCAGCGTTGGCAACGACGCCGGCGGCCCCAACAGCGGCACCGGCATCATCATGGATGATGTGGGCAGAGCCGCGGGCGGCGTGGTCCGGGGCGCGGGCGATGCCATCCAAAACGCCGGAAACGCGGTGGGCGACGCCCTGACCGGCCGGTAAGCACCGACCCAAAAAAGGAGACCGGGGTTTCCCGGTCTCCTTTTCTATACCTGTCAAAGCTCCAGGCCGATGTACTTCTCCATGGTGTCCAGATGGCCGGACCCTCCCGGCTCCTCGCCCACCTTCCGAAAGCCGTGGGCCAGATAGAACTTCTGGGCGTGATCGTTCTCCGGCGCGCACCGCAGGCGGATGACCCGCCGCCCCAGCTTCCGGCAGGCGGACACCGCCTGCCCCAGAAGTTGCGCGCCCAGGCCCTTAGCCCGGTTCCCCGGCATAAGATAGAGAAAGGGGACCCGGCCCGCCAGCCGGTCCGCCTCCGCCTCAAAGTCCATCTGGAGGACGCCCACAGGCCTGCCCCCGATCTTTGCCAGCAGCACGCTGTTCAGATCGTGGGCGCTGTTGCGCTCGGCCACCCGCAGGAACGCCTCACCGTCAAAGCCGGTCATGGCTCCGTGGCTGGCCATCCAGCCGTCCCGCCGGGCGGCCAGGTAGACCTCCCGGTCGGCGGGGAAGGAGAGGGGTTCAAAATAGATGGAGCTGGCCTCCATGTTGGCGAGGGGATCGCCGGACTTGCCGATGCTGTTGTGGGCAAAGGCCAAGTCCCCCAGGTGGCTGTTGTCGCCGTAATAAATCACGTTGACCTTGCCGTCCTCCACTTCCAGCCTGGCCACAGAGGTATTGTCTCCAAGGCGGATGGGGGCCTCCTCGCCCAGAGCGTAACCCAGCCAGCCGCACAGGGCGTTCCGAATGGCGCTGCCGTGGGACACGGCGGCCACCGTCTGCCCGGGATGGGCGGCGGCGATGCGGAGGATGGTGCTGTTCATCCGCTCCCGCACGGTGGGGAAGGTCTCGCCGCCGGGGACCGACCAGGCGGGGTCATACCGGAGGAAGGCCGCCAGATTGTCCCGGTCCTTGTGGAGCCACTCGCCCCAGGTGTGGTCCTCCCAGATGCCGCCGCTGATTTCCCGCAGGCCGGGCTCCACCCGCAGGGTCAGCCCCCGGGGCTTGTAGATGGCCCCGGCGGTGGACATGGTGCGGTACAAGTCGCTGGAGTACACCGCGTCAATGTGGACATCCCGGAACCGCTGCTCCAGCCGCTGGATCTGCCGCCGGCCCGTGACGGTGATCATGCCGTTGTACCAGCCGTGACAGCGGCGGTACAGATTGCCCTCCGACTGGGCGTGGCGAATGAGATAGATGGTCGTCATATGCGCAGAAACCTCTTTATCTAAGCGTTTTACCAGGGCTTAACCCCGCCGGTGAGCTGGGACACGGCGGAGAGGCCCTGCCTGACGGCCAGCTCCGCCAGACCGTCCCGCACTTTCAGGGGGGCGAAGGGATCGGCAAAGCAGGCGGTGCCCACCGCCACGGCGGAGGCCCCGGCCAGCATGAGCTGGGCGGCGTCCTCGCCGGAGGACACGCCCCCCATGCCCAGAATGGGCAGCCTGACGGCGTTGGAGACCTCCCAGACCATCCGCACGGCCACGGGGAGGACGGCGGGCCCGGACAGGCCGCCGGTGTTCATCTTCAAAATCGGCCGCCGGGTGTTCACGTCGATGCGCATCCCCCGGATGGTGTTGATGAGGGACAGGGCGTCCGCCCCGGCCCCCTCCGCTGCTTTGGCGATCTCAACGATATCGGTGACATTGGGGGAGAGCTTCACCATCACGGGGACGCGCCCCGCGTGGGACTTGGCCATCCGGGTGACCTCGGCGGCCAGCTCCGGCCTGGTGCCGTAGGCCAGTCCGCCGGCCTTCACGTTGGGGCAGGAGATGTTGACCTCGATCATGTCCACGCCGGCCTCGGCCAGCTTTTCACACATGATCCCGTATTCCTCCGGGGTATTGCCGGAGATGTTCGCGATGACTTTTACATCGAACTGCCGCAGGAAGGGCAGCTCGTCCGTGATAAAGGTGTCCACACCGGGATTTTGCAGTCCCACCGAGTTGAGGATGCCCATGGGGGTCTCGGCGATACGGGGGGCGGGATTGCCCTCCCGCCGGTGGAGGGTGAGGCCCTTGGCGCAGATGCCCCCCAGCTCGGATAAATCGTAGAACTCCCCGTACTCCCGGCCAAAGCCAAAGGTGCCCGAGGCCACTACCACCGGGTTCTTCATGGTCATCCCGGCCAGGTCTACCTTCATATCCACAGCGGGAGCGGCGGAGGAGTCCTCCCGCGGCTCCGGGGCGAACAGGTTGGCCAGGTCCCGCTCCAACTGGGCCAGAGCCTTCTCCAGTTCGGGATCGAACGTGTCAGGCATCCCAGTCCACCTCCTCCGCGTCGAACACCGGGCCGTCCTTGCAGACGTGCTTCCGGCTGCCGTCCTTCATATCGCAGGCGCACACCAGGCACGCCCCCACGCCGCAGCCCATCCGCTCCTCCATGGAGACCTTGCAGGGCACGCCGAATTCTTTTGCCGCCTTTGCCACGCTTTTCAGCATGGGCTTGGGGCCGCAGGCCAGCACGGCGTCGTAGCCATTGTCCTGTTCCAGCTTCTGCCGCACCAGGGCGTCCACGAAGCCGTGATAGCCCAGAGAGCCGTCGTCGGTGGCGATGAGCGTCTTGGCGCAGTCCTCCCGGAACAGGTCCAGCAGGATGGCCTTCTCTTTGGAGCGGAAGCCCAGGATAGCGGTGGACCTTCCGCTGGTGTACTGTGCGCAGCCCCAGAGGGGAGGTACGCCGATGCCGCCGCCCACCAGCAGATACCGGCCCTCCCGCCTCATGGGGAAGCCGTTGCCCAGCAGGCCCAGCACGTCCAGCGTCTCGCCCAGCTTGCGCTCCGCCAGCCACGCGGTGCCCGCGCCCCGGACCTCGAACACGATGGTCACCAAATCGTTGGGCCAGTCCTCCTGGCAGGAGGCCACCGAGATGGGCCGCCGCAGCAGCAGGGCGTCCCCGCACCTGATGTGGACGAACTGGCCGGGGTTCCGATAGGAGGCGCGGACCAGATCGCCCGCCTCCAGCACCATAAAGACGGCGCCGCCCATCTGTGTTTTGTGGACGATCTTACAGATTCTCTCTACCTTCATCGCAAAAGATCCCTCACATGACGGTGATATACTCTTTCAGCTCGTCCCGCATCTTCTCGGCGGCGGCCCGGGCGGCCTCCCGGTAGTCGTGGCCGTCCCCGCCGGTCTTCTTCCAGGCGCACAGGATGGAGCGGGAGGCGTTTACGATGGCGCCCCGGCCCAGCTCGTCGAAGGCCCAGCGCACGTCGGCGGCGGTCCCGCCCTGGGCCCCGTAGCCGGGCACCAGGAAAAACACCCCGTCCAGCCGCCGGCGAAGCTCCTTCAGCACGGCGGGGTGGGTGGCCCCCACCACGGCCCCCAGGGCCTGATATCCGTATTTGCCTTTGGTGCCCGCGCCCCACCGTTGGATGAGGTCGCCCATGACGCTGTAGACCACCCGGTCCCCCGCCACCATGTCCTGAAGCTCCACCGAGGAGGGGTTGGAGGTCTTACACAGCACGAAGGCGCTCTTGCCACGGGCGGCGCAGTCGGCCAGGAAGGGCTTGATGGCGTCGGACCCCATATAGCCGTTGAGGGTGACGCAGTCCGCGTCGAACACGGGGCAGTCGGCGGAGCCGACCCTGGTGACCCCCAGCCAGCCCTCGCTGTACGCCGTGGCGGTGGTGCCGATGTCCCCCCGCTTTACATCGGCGATGACATAGAGACCCTTGGATTTGGCGTAGGCAATGAGTTCCTCCAGGACCTTCATGCCCCGCCAGCCCAGGCACTCGAAATAGGCGGCCTGGGGCTTGACGGCGGGGACCACGTCGTACAGCGCGTCGATGAGGCCCCGGTCAAACTCCAAAATAGCTCCGGCGGCGGCCTCCAGGGTCTCGCCGTATTTGTCGGTGTACTCCTTCAGCAGATAGGGGGGGACATACTCCACCCGGGTGTCCAGCCCCGCCACAGTGGGGTTCTTTTTGGCCTTGATCTTCTCCTGTAACACATCAAATGACATCGCTTATTGCTCCTCCTGATAGATGATCTTCCCACTTGTGATAGTGTATTTCACTTTGCCCTTTACCTTCCGGCCATGAAAGGGGGTGTTCCTGCCCTTAGAGGCAAACTTCTCTTTGTCAACGGTCCACTCTTCATCCGGGTCGAAGAGGACCACATCAGCGTCGTCCCCGACGGCGATCCGGCCCTTGTTCAGCCCCAGCAGGGCGGCGGGGGAACGGGACATGAGTTCCAGCACACGGGAGAGCGGCAGCAGCCCGGAATGGTACAGCCCGGTCAGGTTCAGCGCCAGGGCGGTCTCCAGCCCCACCATGCCGCTGGGGGCGTCGGGGAGGGGTTTCGCCTTTTCCTCCGCCGTGTGGGGGGCGTGGTCG
>CANQKJ010000089.1 GCA_947624465.1 uncultured Oscillospiraceae bacterium | reverse complement strand
TCGTCAACCGCCTCATCAAATGAAAGGGTGTGTTCGACGTCGTAGAACTCCAGTAAAAACTGTATTCCCTTGTATTTGCGTAAATATTGGTACGCTTTGTTCTGGGCAAGCCCATGTCGATTGGCAAACTCACTTATACAGGCCACAATATACTCCAAAATATTCCTCGTCTCTGTAGACATGAGCTCATCTCCCTTCCTGTTATCAGTGTACCACAGATATGGTTGGTTTTCAACGGAAAAAGATCAGTCAAACAATCTACATATGGCAGATGTCAATTTCACACTTCCTCCTTCAGCGTCTCCAGCAGAAAGCTGACCGGCCGGAAGCCGTCGTTGCAGGACAGCATGGCGGACTTCTTGTTTTTCATCCACCCGTCGTAGAGATGTTCTCCCCGCCGCAGGCCAGCGTCATCACAAAGGGGGACAAGGTATCCCAGGCACTGTCGCAGAAGCCCTCCGGCTTTTGCCAGCCGTCGGCGAGAAACACCTGGCCCTCCCGCATATCGCAGGCATTCTCGATGGGGTTTTCGTACCGCTGGATCAAGTCGTCGTAGCGGGCCATCCGCATGACGGTGATTCGTACCCTTCTCAATCTGCTCACTTCAAATTCGCGTCGCTCCCGGCGTAGCTTACAGATATAGAATAACATCTGGTGCAAAAATTGCAAGAGCAACCGAAAAAAACCGCAATGCGAAGCCCAAATTTCCTGTGCGCGGCGCCGGCTCAATATCCACAAATTAGGCGATTCAATTTATTACGGAATTATTACATCCATATATATCCTTATTTTGCTATAAAATAGGCGGGAAAATTCCGGGTTTTTTCTTCCGAAATTTCCCCGCTTTGTGGGCTAATTCACCGTTTATGTATCGTTTGGATTTTTTCACCATTTTCTTTAAGCTGGTATGGGTACACGCAGGTCGTTGGCCGCTTCCATCTTGAACTTATCCATAGCGTCGCGGGCGCCGGGGACCACCAGGCGGTTAGAGTTGTTAGAGTTAGACATATCCTTCGTCTCCTTTGCGTTTCGTTTCGGTTTGTCTTTTGTCGGATGGAACATCCGAGCATAGTTTGAGCGAAGGCTATTTTTCTATGCGAAACGAATCGCTGGTAATTTTCGCATACACCGCCAAAAAGCGGGACAAAAAGGAGGCCGCAAACCCATCGAAAATGCGCGCCCGCCCCGGATGGGGCGGGCGCGCCGCTCGCGTTTCGGCTATTTTCCCAGCTCCGCCTCGGCGGCGCGGGCCGCCTCCGCCATGCTGCCGCAGGAGGCCCAGGCCCTGTCCGCCCGGCGCGCCCAGGGACCGAATCCCTCCGGGCTGGCAGGGTAATCGGCGTAAACGGCGGATATCCTGCCTCCGTCGGACAGCGCCTTCAGCAGCCGCCGGATGGTCCTGAGCCGCACCTTTCCGGTGACCACTCCCAGGGCCATACACCCTCCGATCCGGGCGATCTCCCCCGGCCCCAGCTTCAACTCCCTGCCCTCGGCCATGGCCTGGAGGGTCTTCTCATTGAACACGATATCATTCCTGAACAAAAAGTCGTTCTCCGCCGGACTGGTGGCGGCCGCCTCTGAGACAACGGCCAGCTGATAGGCAAACTCCCGGCCCTGGGCGTCTATATACCGCTTGTTGACGGGCCAGAGGTCCGCCCTGGACAGGGGCCTGCCCTCTTTCAGCAACGGGTCGATGACCTCCACGGCGATCTCCGCCTGGACCAGAGAGCTGGCCACCCCCTCGCCGCAGGTGGGCTTGGTGAGGCAGGCGGCGTCCCCCATGGCGATGAAGCCGTCGGCCACCATGGAGTAGGGCGGACGGCGGTAGGGGGTCACCCCCCGCTCGATGCGCTCCACCGTGTGCTCTGGCAGCTTCACGGCCTTCGCGAAGTATCCGTAGATCCGGTCGGCGTACTCATGGCTGAAATTGGCCCCCACCCCCAGGATGGCCCCCGCCGGGTCGGGCTGAGGGGCTCGCCATGTCTTGTAATAGGCCCAGGAGCACTGGCCGCGGATGTAGTCCTTCGGATCGTGGAATCTCACATAGCGCAGGTTGACATAAAACATATCCTCCGGGCCGATGGGGAAGGTCTCAACCCCATAGCCCTCCGGGAGAGCGGTCCGCACCACCGACGGGATGCCGGAGCAGTCGGCCACCAGTTTGGCGCGGACGGACACGATCTGGCCGTCCTTCTCGTACCGGACGCCGCGTATTTTCCCGCTTTCGTCGTACTCCGGCGCCTGGAAGGAGGCCCCGTAGACCAGCTCCGCGCCGGCCTCCGCAGCCCAGCGGTTCAGCCGCAGGACGTGGGGGTGCATATGCATCCCCACGATATGCTCCCGGCTGCGCTTGGGATACCGGTCCAGGGCGGAGCGGTTCTCCCCCTCTTCGAACTCAAAGGCCCAGTCCTCCCCCTTCACGGGCAGGGGCAGGCCGAACCGGTCCAGGTCCCGTTTGGAGACGTGGTAAATGTCGTATTTCGTGCCGATGTGGGCCTCATCCGCTTTGTCGATGAGCAGGACCCGGTGGCCCCGGGCGGCCAGCTCATGGGCGAAATAACTGCCGGTGGTGGCGGCCCCCACCACAATGGCGTCGTACTCCCTCATGCCCGACGCCCCGCCGAGCGCAGGGCCTGCTGCTGGGCCTCGAACTGGATGGTGTAGAGCTGGTAGTACCGGCCCTTCTTCTGGAGCAGCTCATGGTGGGTGCCCTGCTCCTGGATGACCCCGTGGGACAGCACGATGATGTTGTCCGCGTGCTGGATGGTGCTGAGCCGGTGGGCCACGATGAGCATGGTGCCGATGTTCTTCATCTTCTCCAGGGAGTCCTGGATGAGCAGCTCGGTCTCGGTGTCGATGTTGGCGGTGGCCTCGTCCAAAATCATCACGGCGGGCTTGTGGAGGATGGTGCGGGCAAAGGACAGGAGCTGCCGCTGGCCGGCGGAGAAGTTATTGCCCCGCTCCCGCACCACCTCGTCCAGGCCGTGGTCCAGCTTGTTGATGAAGTGGTCGGCGTTGACGTATTTGCAGGCGGCCCAGATCTCCTCGTCTGTGAAGGAGTCCTCCCGCAGCACGATGTTCCCCCTTATGGTGCCGGAGAACAGGAACACGTCCTGGAGCATCTGCCCGAAGTGTTTCCGGAGAGAGGCCACCTTGATGTGCCTGATGTCGACGCCGTCGATCAGGATCTGGCCCTTCTGAATGTCGTAGTTGCGGCAGATGAGGGACAGGATGGTGGTCTTGCCGGAGCCGGTGGAGCCCACAAAGGCCACCGTCTGTTTGGGGTCGATGTGGAAGGAGATCCCCTTCAGCACCCACTCGCCGGGGATATAGGAGAACCACACATCTTTGAACTCGATCTCGCCCCTGATCTCGTCCAGCTCGATGGCGTCGGGCTCGTCCACCAGCTCGGGGACCATGTCCAGCACGGAAAAAATTTTCTCCGCCGAGGCGAAGGCGGACTGGAGCATATTGAACTGCTCGGCCAGCGTCTGGATGGGGTTGAAGAACTTGTTGATATACAGATAGAAGGTGACCAGGGTGCCGCTGGTGACGGTCTGCCCCAGGAACACGATATCCTTGATATACCCCCGGCCACCCAGGTACAGCAGGCACAGCACCGAGGAGATGTAGAGCATATACACCATGGGCCGGAAGATGCCGAACACGAAGATCTGCTGCTGCTTGGCCTTTTTCAGGGTGCGGCTCCGCTCCAAAAAGTCGTCCAGCTTCTCCTGCTCCCGGTTGAACACCTGGGTGATCTTGATGCCGGACAGGTTCTCGGACAAGTAGGTGTTGATATCGGTGGTGGCGTCCTTCACCCGGCGGTACACCCGGCGGGTGAACTTGCGGAAGATGACGGTGAACAGCACCAGAAACGGGATGAAGCACAGCACCATCAGGGTGAGCATATAGTTTTTCAGCAGCATGGCCCCCAGCACGCCCAGCACAATGAACACGTTCTTTACCATGGTGACCAGGATGTTGGTGAACATCATGGAGATGGCGTTGGTGTCGTTGCAGACGCGGGTGACCAGCTTCCCCACGGGGATCTGGTTGAGCTGGTTGTGGGACAGGCTCTCGATGTGGGTGAACACATCCAGCCGGAGCTGGGACAAGATCTTCTGGCCGGTCTTTTGCAGGAGGATGGACTGGAAATAGGTACACGCCATGGACACAATCAGGATACCGGCGTACACCGCCACGGTGGCGAACAGGGAGGCCAGCGCAAAGTCGTCCTTGATCATCTCCTCGATGTCGCCGATGAGCAGCGGGGAGACGATATCGTAGGCGATGGAGACCACCATCACCACCAGCACCAGCAGAAACTCCCTCCAGTAGGGCCTGGCGTAGGCCATCAGCCGGCGGACGATCTCCCCGTCGGGCATATTGCGGTCGAAGCCGATGGCCTCTTTTTTGTTCTTGATCAGGGCGTAGGCGATGACGAAGAGGACCGTGAACACGCCGATGATGGCCCCCACGATCAGGATGGGCAGGTACTCACGCACGGCTCTCGCCCCCTTCCTCCTCCAGCCGCTGGAGGTCCACCATGCGGCGGTAGTCCTCGCAGGTCTCATAGAGCCGGGCGTGGGGTCCCACGGCCACCAGGCGCCCGTCGTCGATGAACACGATCTTGTCCATCCCCTCGATGGTGGACACCCGGTGGGCGATGAGGATGGTGGTCTTGCCCGCCCGGGTCTTTTTCAGGTTCTCCAGGATGGTCTTTTCGGTGCCGGTGTCCACGGCGGACACCGAGTCGTCCAAAATCAGGATGGGGGCGTCCTTCATCAGGGCCCGGGCGATGGAGATGCGCTGCTTCTGCCCGCCGGACACGGTGACGCCCCGCTCGCCCAGCACGGTCTCATACCCCTTCTCAAAGCCCCGGATGTCCCCGTCCACGTCGGACAGGACGGCGGCCTCCGTCACCTTGTCCATGTCCGGGTCCGCCATGCCGAAGGCGATGTTGTGGGTGATGGTGTCGCTGAACAGGAAGTTGTCCTGAGGCACATAGGCGCAGGCCGCCCGCACGTCCCGGATGGGGACGGTATTCACGTCGTGCCCGTCCACAAAGACGGTCCCGTCGGGCACGTTGTAGGTCCGCAGGATCAGGTCCACCAGGGTGGTCTTGCCGGCGCCGGTCTTGCCCACCAGCCCCACGCTCTCCCCGGCGTCGATGGTGAAGGAGACGTCCTGGAGCGCGTCGTACTCCCCGTCGGGATAGCGGAAGGTCAGGTCCTTAAACTCCACGGATCCCTTCACCGCCCCCAGAGGCTCCACGTCCGGCCGGTCGGTCACGTCCTGCTCCGCGTCCAGCAGTTCGCTGATGCGCTTGAGGGACGCCTTGCCCCGGGAGGACATATCGATCAGCTCGGAGATGGCCATGATGGGCCACACCACCGACTCGAAATAGCTGATGTACTCGATGAGCTGGCCGGCGTTGAACACCCCCCGGTAGACCAGCCAGCCGCCGTACCCCAGCACGATGCACACCACCGACTCCACAAACAGGTTCACCAGGATGTGCAGCAGCACCGAGGCCCGGGTGAACTCCACGTTGGCCACCTCGTTCTCCCGGTTCAGCTTCTTGAAGGCCCACAGCTCCTTGCCCTCCTTGACGAACGCCTTGATGACGGCGATGCCGGAGAAGGACTCCTGAGAGAAATCGGACAGCTGGGAGAAAGCCGCCTGCCGGGCGTCCCACTTGGCGGTCATGTACTTGCCGATGACGGTGCTGGCCGCCAGCAGCAGCCCCATGGGGATCAGGGTCAGCAGGGTGAGGACGGGGTTCATCATGGCCATGCGGCCGATGGACATACCGCCCAGGATCAGCGCGTCGAAAAACATGAGGAAGCCGGAGCCGTAGCAGTC
Source organism: uncultured Oscillospiraceae bacterium (assembly GCA_947624465.1). Classification (GTDB taxonomy): domain Bacteria; phylum Bacillota; class Clostridia; order Oscillospirales; family Oscillospiraceae; genus Enterenecus. Next base: position 2,502 of record CANQKJ010000089.1, on the reverse strand, counting down.
CTGGACCGTCTCCAGATCGTTGGTGAACAGGCTCATGAGATTGCCCACCTTGTTCACCTGATAGTACTGCCGGGACAGATCCTTGGCGTGGTCGAACATCTGGTCCCTCAGGTCGGTCTCCACCTTGATGGCCGAGCCGAAGATGCAGATACGCCACAGAAAGCGCCCCGCCACGATGGACAGGATGACCCACACCAGGGGCATACAGATGTGGTCCAGCAGGAAGTCCATGTCGAAGGGCAGCCACACGCCGTCCAGCTCCACGCCGCCGTCGTTGATGCCGTTGATGGTCATCCGGTACAGGCTGGGGATGACCAGTTGCATATAGTCCACCAGGGCCAGCGCCGCCAGCCCCAGCAGCAACCAGCCGCCGTATTTCAGATAGTACCGGTTGATGTGCTTGCCGAATATCATTGCCGCGATTCTCCTTTATGCCGTGCTCGCAAACGTGGATTATACCATATGTATATTTCACATACAACCCCCCAAAGAGAGGTTTTTGCGCGAAAAGGCCGCCGGCCCTCCCCAACTGGGCGGCCGGCGGCCTTCGTCAGGCGTTTTTATTATGTCACTTCACATATTCTTCCCTGAAAATCACGTTCATCTCGTCGTCCTCGATCGTCCCCATCTGCGTCTCGTACTTGCAGAAAGCGTAGTGCCGGAAGCCACACTTTTCCTGCACCCGGGCGGACTGCCGGTTGCGCAGAAAGTGCCCGCAGAAGATCGCGTCCAGCTTTACCTCTTGGAAAAGGTACTCCATGACCGCCCGCACCGCCTCCGGCATCAGGCCCCGGCCCCAGTACGCCTTGGACAGCACGTATCCGATCTCCCGGCAACGCTTGCCGGCAAACTCCGGGAATTTTTCTTCATTGTATTGTTCGATCCCCAGGGAGCCGATCACCTTACCCTCATATTCAAGGGCAAAGGTCCTTTTCCCGTCGATGAACCGGCGCAATATCTCCAGGGACTCCTCCCTGTTCTCGTGGGGCTTCCACCCTGCCATCTGCCCCACACCGTCCACCGACGCGTACTCATAAAAATCGTCCACATCGGACAGCCGCCACGGCCGCAGCGTCAGCCGCTCCGTGGTCAGGACCACGTTGGTGATATCTATCTCTACATTCATTTTCTCACTTCCAATCGTGATTTGAGGGATTTTTTCCTATTACGCCCCCAGCACCCGGGCGGCGCTCTCCTCGGCGAACTGCCGGGAGTACAGGTCGTGGTAGTAGCCCCGCCGCTTCAGCAGCTCCAGGTGGGTGCCCCGTTCCACGATCTTGCCGTCCCGCACCACCAGGATCAGGTCCGCCTTGCGGATGGTGGAAAGCCGGTGGGCGATGAGGAAGGAGGTCCGGTCCCGCAGCAGGTGGTCGATGGCGTTTTGGATATACTGCTCGGTCTGGGTATCGATGGAGGAGGTGGCCTCGTCCAGCACGAAGATGCGGGGGTCGGCCAGCACCGCCCGTGCGAAGGAGATGAGCTGCTTTTCGCCGGTGGAGAGGCGGTCGCCCTCCTCCCCCACGTCGCTGTCCCAGCCCTTTTCCAGCTTGGCGACGACGGTATCGGCGGAGACCGCCTTTGCCGCCGCCGCGATCTCCTCGTCGGTAGCGTTTAGTTTACCATAACGGATGTTCTCCTTCACAGAGCCGGAGAACAGGTGGGGATTTTGCAGCACGTAGCCGATGTTGGAGTGGAGCCACAGCTGGGACCGCTCCCGGTAGTCCCGCCCGTCGATGAGGATCTGCCCCTCAGTGGGCTCGAAGAACCGGCAGGCCAGGTTGACCAGGGTGGACTTGCCCGCCCCCGTCTCCCCCACGATGGCCACCGTGGTGCCCGCGGGGATGTGGAGGTCGAAATGTTCCAGCACGTTCTCCCCCCCGTCGGGGTAGCGGAAAGTGACGTCCCTGAACTCGATGTCGCCGCGCAAAGGCTCCCAGTTCTCCCGCTTGGGGTCGAACACGTCGCCGTACTTTGCGATGACCTCGGGGGCGTCGGTGACGGTGGGCTCCTCGTCCAGCAGGCCGGTGACCCGCTCGATGGACGCCTGGAGGGAGATGAACTCGGCGATGCTGGAGGCCACGTTCTGCACCGGCTCAAAAATGCCCACGGCATAGGTGATGAAGGCCGACAGGGTGGCGATCTCCAGCGCGCCCTCCGCCGTCATATACCCGCCCCGCAGCAGCACCACAGCCACCGCCGCCGAGGAGGAGAACATCACCAGCGGGATGAACATGGCGTTCAGCTTTGCGGCCTTGACCCCGGCGGTGTACATCCCGCCGGTGATGGTCTCGAAGTCCCGGACGCTCCGGTCCTCCATCACCAGGGTCTTGATGGTCCTGGCGCCGGTGATGCCCTCGTTGAAGGCGCCGGTGATCCTGGAGTTCAGCTTGCGGACCCGGCGGTTCCAGTGGAGGATGCGGGGCTGGAACCAGGCGGTGAGCACGGCGATGACCGGCACGATGGCCATGACCACCAGAGCCAGCCGCCAGTTCAGCATCAGCA